>JAYRLX010000209.1:0-6749 GCA_041905125.1 Caulobacter sp.
CCCAGTGGGTGGGGCTGAAGTTCTTCAACGTCTACGGCCCCAACGAGGATCACAAGGGCGGGATGAAGTCGGTCGTCGCCCAGATTTGGCCGCGCATCGCGGCGGGCGAGGGCGTGAAGCTCTTCAAGTCGCACAATCCGGACTACGAGGACGGCGGGCAGCTGCGCGACTTCGTCTATGTCCGCGACGTGGTCGACGTGGTGGCCTGGCTGGCCAAGAGCCCGGCGGTGAATGGCGTCTTCAACCTGGGCTCGGGCCAGGCGCGCTCGTTCCGCGATCTGGCCGTGGCGACGTTCGAGGCGGTCGGCCGCCAGCCGGACATCACCTATATCGACATGCCCGAAGTGCTGCGCGGCAAGTACCAGTACTACACCCAGGCCGACATGAGCCGCCTGCGCGCGGCCGGCTACAACGCGCCGATGACCGCGCTGGAGGACGGCGTCGCCGACTACGTGGCGGGTTACCTGAACACCGACGATCCCTACCGCTGAGATGTGTCCCCGGTGACCCCGGGGAACACTTGTCCCTGCCTGACGCGAGCGTAAGCTGAACGTCGATAAGTCGAGATCAACTCGACCGGCAGGGAGTGAGAAATGGTCGGCATCGCCGCCTGGGGCGCCTACGCGCCGCGTCTTCGTCTGAGCCGCAGGGCGGTGACCGAGGCCAACGCCTGGGTCGCGCCGAACCTCAAGGCCAAGGGCAAGGGCGAACGCGCCATGGCCAATTGGGACGAGGACGCCCTGACCATGGCGGTCGAGGCGGCGCGCGACGCGCTCGGCCCCGACGACGACCGCTCCCATATCGACGCCCTCTATTTCGCCTCGACCACGGCGCCGTTCGCCGACCGGCTGAACGCGGGGGTGGTCTCGGCGGCCCTGACGCTGGAGAAGTCGATCGCCGCGACGGACGTCACCGGCTCGCAGCGTTGCGGCCTGACGGCCCTGGCCCAGGCGCTGTCGGCGGTCGCCGGCGGCGGCGCCAAGGCGGCGCTGGTCGCGGCGGGCGAGCATCGCAAGGCCCGCGCGGCCTCCGCCCAGGAGCTGGACTTCGGCGACGGCGCGGCGGCGTTCGTCGTCACCGAGGGGGCCGGCGCCGCCGAGCTGCTGGGCCGCGGTAGCGTCACCGATGACTTCGTGGACCACTTCCGCGGCGACGATGGCGGCTTTGACTACTATTGGGAAGAGCGCTGGATCCGCGACGAAGGCATCGTCAAGCTGGTGCCGCCAGCGATCCGAAAATCGCTTGAGGTTTCTGGCCTAAACGCCTCGGATATCGATCATTTTTGTTTCCCGTCTACGTTCGCCGGTATGGCCGCGAGCGTGGCCAAGGCCGTCGGGATCAAGCCGGAAGCGGTGCGCGACAACCTCGCCGCCGTGATGGGCGAGGCGGGCTGTGCGCATGGTCCGATCATGTTGGCCCACGCACTTGAAAATGCTCGTGAAAACGAGGTGATCCTCGTCGCGCAGTTCGGTCAGGGCGCCGAGGCCCTGGTGTTCCGCGCCACGGGCCAGGGACAGCGTCCGGCGCGCGGCGTCACGGGTTCGCTCGCTGATCGAGCAGAAGAGACGAACTATCTGAAATTCCTGACCTTCAATGGCCTCGTCGAATGGGACAAGGGCATGCGGGCCGAGAAGGACAACAAGACCGCCCTGACGACCCTCTACCGCAACGAGGACATGATCCTGGGCCTGGTCGGCGGCCGCTGCCGCGAGACCGGCGTCGTCCAGTTCCCGCGCACCCGGATCTCGGTGGCGCCGAACAACCCGGCGGTCGACACCCAGGAGCCGTACAAGTTCGCCGAACGCCGCGCGAGCATTCTGAGCTACTCGGCTGATTACCTGACCTTTTCCATGGCGCCGCCCAACCACTATGGGATGGTCGTCTTCGAGGGCGGCGGGCGGATCATGATGGACATCACCGACGTGGCCCCGGGCGATGTCGAGACCGGCCTGCCGGTGCGGATGGTCTTCCGCATCAAGGAGGTCGACGAGAAGCGCGGCTTCGTCCGCTATTTCTGGAAGGCGACGCCCGACCGCGCCGCTGTCGCCGCTCAATCTTCTCATTCCAACGAAATTCGGGCCGCCGAATAGGGAGACCGCACATGCCACAGGGTATCCGCGACAAGGTCGCCATCCTCGGGATGGGCTGCAGCAAGTTCGGCGAGCGCTGGGACGCCGGTCCCGACGACCTGATGGTCGAGGCCTATCTGGAGGCCATGCAGGACGCCGGCATCGAGCCGACCCAGCTGGACGCGGCCTGGTTCTCGACGCACATCGACGAGATCGGCTCGGGCAAGGGCGGCACGCCGCTGTCGATCGCTCTGCGCCTGCCCAACATCGCCGTGACCCGCGTCGAGAACTTCTGCGCCTCGGGCTCGGAAGCCTTCCGCGGCGCGGTCTATGCCGTGGCGGCGGGCGCTGCCGACATCGCCCTGGCGGTCGGCGTCGAGAAGCTGAAGGACACCGGCTATGGCGGCCTGCCGGTCGCCAATCCGGGCACGCTGAGCCCGCAGGTCATGCCCAACGGCTCGGCGCCGGGCAACTTCGCTCAACTGGCCAGCGCCTACCGCGCCAAGCACGGCGTCTCCAAGGACGACCTGAAGCGCGCCATCGCCCACGTCTCGGTCAAGAGTCACGCCAACGGCGCCAAGAACCCCAAGGCCCACCTGCGCAAGCCGATCACCGAGGAGCAGGCGCTGAACGCGCCGCTGATCGCCGAGCCGCTGGGCCTGTTCGACTGCTGCGGCGTCTCGGACGGCGCGGCGGCGGCGATCGTCACCACGCCCGAGATCGCGCGCGCCCTGGGCAAGCACGACCTCGTCACGGTCAAGGCGCTGCAGCTGTCGGTCTCGAACGGCTATGAGAGCCAGTACAACGGCTGGGACGGCAGCCACTTCCACACCGCCCGCATCGCCGCCGGCAAGGCCTACAAGGAGGCCGGCATCGAGCGACCGCGCGAACAGATCTCGATGATGGAGGTGCACGACTGCTTCTCGGTCACCGAGCTGGTGACCATGGAGGACCTGTTCATCTCGCCCGAGGGCCAGGGCTGGCGGGACGTGCTGGACGGATTCTACGACGCCGACGGCGGCGTGCCGTGCCAGATCGACGGCGGCCTCAAGTGCTTTGGCCACCCGATCGGCGCCTCGGGCCTGCGGATGCTGTACGAGATGTATCTGCAGCTGCAGGGACGGGCGGGCGAGCGCCAGTTGGCCAACCCCGTCTTCGGCATGACCCACAATCTGGGCGGCGCGCCGGCAAGCAACGTCTGCTCGGTCGCGATCATCGGCCAAGAGGGGGCTTAATTCCGTCCGGCGCTTGATGTACCGAGGAGCCCATGGCTCTCAAAGGCTTCAAGCGCTGGATCTTCGCGGGCGTCGTCCTGTTCCTGGCGCTGATCCTGTCGGCGGCCTTCATCTGGCGCTATGACATTCTCAGCAATGCGCTGGATCCCAAGGTCCCGTTCCTGACCTATCACCCGCCGCCCGCGCCCGATTACGGCAAGCGGGCGTCCTGGGCGCTGTTGCCGCGCAACGCTGAAGCCGCGCCGCCGGCCGATAAGTCCGTCGACATCTTCTTCGTCCATCCGACCACCTTCGACGGCGGCCGCGACTGGAACGGCGGCATCGATCAGCCCAAGGCCGCGCGGTTCCTGTCGCGCGTTGTGCTGCCCAACTACGCCGGGCCGTTCGACCGCGTCGGGCGCCTGTTCGCCCCGCGCTATCGCCAAGCCAGCCTCTATACCTATCTGACCCTCCGCGATGACGCCCGCGAGGCCCGGCGCTTCGCCTATGGCGACGTGCTGCAGGCGTTCCGGGCCTATCGCGTTCGCTACGGCCAGGACCGACCGTTCATCATCGTCGGGGTGGAGCAGGGCGGCTCGCTGGCCGCGCGCCTGCTGAGCGAGGAGGTCGCCGCCAAGCCCGAGCTCAAAAGCCGCCTTGTCGCGGCTTATCTGATCGAGACCCCGGTTCCGGCCGACGAATACACGCCCGCCGCGCCTCTGCCGGCCTGTGAGCATAAGGCGCAATCGGGTTGCGTCGCCGCCTGGATCTCCGCGCCGGAGGGCGACTTCCAGCGTGTGCAGGAGGTGATCGGCCGCTCGCTGATCTGGGATCCGTCGGACCAACTGGTGAACCTCGAAGGCCGCACGCCGCTGTGCTTCAATCCGTTGCTGGGCGGGACATCGCTGGAGCGCGCCCCGGCGCGCCTGAACCTGGGCGCGGCCAACGCCACGGGCCTGGATTGGGGCGCCCGCCCGCCGTTCCTTCAGCGCCAGGTGTCGGCGCGTTGCGAAAACGGGATCCTGCGCACCAGCAAGCCGAAATCGAGTTCGCTGCGCGACAGCGGCTCCTGGGCCGACCGGCGCAAGGTCGACGCCTTCAACCTGTTCTACGCCGACCTGGAAGCCGACGCCCTGGAGCGTACGAAGACCGCGGTCTCAGCCGGACGCTAAGAGCGCCTCCAGCCCGCCATAGGTCGGCTGGTCGATCCGGATCTGCCCGATCGCCGTCGCGCGGAGATGGGCCAGCAGCGCCGGGTCGCGCGGCGCGATCCGGCCTTCGCGGACGGCGTCGCAAAGCGCGCCGTTCAAGGTCGCGAAATCGCCGTCCAGGCCCAGCAGCGCCCGCAGACGCTCGACCGCTTCCATCTCCAGCATCGCGCCAAGCTCGGCCTCGCGCGCCACGGTGGCGCGGGCGTTGTCGGCCACGCGGGCGAGAAAGACATGGCGGGCGTCGCCGGGCGCGGCCGGCTGGGCGTCGAAGGCGACGATCGCTTCGGATAGCTCGGCCGCGGTCGGATGGCTGATCATGCGGCCTCCATCAGGGCGACAAGGTCGATCTCGGTCTCGCTGGTCCGGCGGCCGATCATCGCGCGCTCGATCGAGCGATCCGCGCCGGCGGCGAAGCTCTGGTACATCATCAGGCACATGACGCCCCATTTCAGCGAGCCCAGGGCTTGCCAGAACCTGACGCGTTCGAGCGTGATGTCGCCGCCGTGGCCGGCCAGCAGCTCGGCATAGTCTCCGAACCCGCCGACGGGCTTGCGCCACTCGCCGAACCGCCAGGAATTGACGCACATCCAGCCCAGGTCCTCGGCCGGGTCGCCCAGATGGGCCAGCTCCCAGTCGAGCACGCCGACCAGGCCTTGCTCGGGATGGATCATCAGATTGCCGTTCCGGAAGTCGCCGTGGACCAGCACCGGCTTTTCAGGCGGTGGCGGCGCGATCGCTTCCAG
The DNA here is from genome assembly GCA_041905125.1 of Caulobacter sp. GTDB lineage: Bacteria > Pseudomonadota > Alphaproteobacteria > Caulobacterales > Caulobacteraceae > Caulobacter. The sequence goes on from JAYRLX010000209.1 coordinate 5,238, forward strand.
CCAGCGGAAGGCGGCCTCAAGGATGGGGCGCGGCGCCTTCATCTGGCGATAAAGCTCCTCATAGCGCGCCAGCTCGCCTCGGGCGTCCGACTTGGCCAGCGGCGGCAGGCCTTCGGTCGGGATGGCGTGGATGCGGGCCAGAACCTGGCCGCAGCGGCGCGCCAGGCCAGGACGGACGGTGGCGAAGGCCTCGTCGCGGACGATCCGCCGTCCCAAGGTCTCCCCCTCCAGGCGACGCATGACATAGGCCTCGCCGAGCGCGTCCTCCGGTTGGCAGACGCGGATGACACTGGGGGCCGGGGCCCCGGCGGCGTCGGCGGCGCGGATCAGGGCGGCTTCGCTGGCCAAGGGCAGGGCGGTGTCGCGCGGCAGCGCTCCGTCCGGCCGCCGACGCAGGATCAGCGGCGTCCCGTCGTCCAGATCGAAGGCCCAGGTTTCGAGGCTCGCGCCCCCCGACAGCCGGCGGGCGTTGCGAGCGCCGGTCGCGGCGGGCGACAGGCGCGGGGCGAGGCGGTCCAGGGCGGCGGCGACATCCATGGAAGGGAAGCTTCCAGCCTTGACCCGGCGTCAGGCAAGACCTCGTCATCTTTACGGCGAGCCCGGCTGGCCTTAGGCACGGACTCACCATTCGCTGTTCAGGATTTCCGATGCCCTCCGGTCTCGCCGCGCTGCTCGATGACGTCGCTGGCATCACCAAGCTGGCCGCCGCCTCGCTCGACGACGTGACCGGCGCGGCCGGCAAGGCCGGGTCCAAGGCCGTGGGTGTGGTGGTCGACGACACCGCCGTGACGCCCGGCTACGCCATGGGCTTCACGCCCGATCGAGAGCTGCCGATCGTCTGGAAGATCGCGCTGGGCTCGCTGCGCAACAAGCTGCTGTTCCTGCTGCCCGGGGCCATGCTGCTGTCGGCCTTCGCGCCGTGGGCGGTGACGCCGATCCTGATGTGCGGCGGCGCCTATCTGGCCTTCGAGGCGACCGAGAAGGTCCTCGAGGCCTTCACGCCCGAGAGCGAGGGCGAAGCGCCCGAGGAGCTCGCCATGAGCGCGCCCGAACTGGAAAAGCAGAAGGTGGCCGGCGCGATCCGCACCGACCTCATCCTGTCGGCCGAGATCATGGCCATCGCCCTGGCCGATGTGACCGAGCAGCCCCTGGCGATCCAAGCCTCCGCGCTGGCCGTCGTCGGTGTCCTGCTGACCATCGGCGTCTATGGCGCCGTCGCCCTGATCGTGAAGATGGACGACATCGGCCTGCACCTGTCGCGCGGCAAGGTGCGAAGCCTGCGCGGTTTCGGTCGCGGGCTCGTCAAGGCCATGCCCTGGACCATGGAAGCCCTGACCGTGATCGGCACCGCCGCCATGCTGTGGGTCGGCGGCGGCATCATCGTCCACGGGCTGGAGAAGTTCCACCTGACCCCGGTGCCCCATTGGGTCGAGGGTTTCTCGCACTGGGCGGGGCAGGCGCCGGGCGTCGGGGAGCGGCCGGGGTGGCTGGCCTCCGCGCTGGGCTCGGCCG
>JAYRLX010000210.1:0-6741 GCA_041905125.1 Caulobacter sp.
AGGCCGGGATGGGCCGATAGGCGACGTAGCCGCGCTCGACCATGCGGCGCATGGCCTCGTAGACCGAGGTCAGTTCCTCATAGGTGGAGCGCAGATGGTGCAGCCGGGCCACCTGGGCCTCCGTCAGCGTCGCGCCGTGGTCGGTCATGGCGACGGCTTCGGTCACCCAGCGCGCCCGCGCGGTCGAAGCCGCGACGGCCAGGCGCTGGAACTGTTCGCCCTCCACGCGGGGGACGGTGACGGACAGAACCGCCTTGTTCGAGGCGAAGGCGGTGTAATCGATCTGTTCTAGATAGCCACGCATGCGTCGCTGGACCTGCGGGTCCGTGTCCGTAGGTTCGAAGTGGTCGCCCGCACGGCGCGTACTGGATGTCATGATGGACATGACGACCTCCGACACGGCCGAATCGGCCGCCCAGAAACCCAGGGTGCGACAGACAGCTTAAGGACGTGTTGAGACGCCGATCATCTATCCTAGGCGCACCCTAGAGCAGTTTTCGGAAGCCGATACGCACCGTACGGCCCAGCGGATCCAAGTAATCGCGCTGGTAAGCCTGCGGCGTTTTGCCGTTCTGGTCTCGCACCGTCTGCTTGGCGTCGAGGATGTTGTCGAAGTTCAGCGAAACCTGCGCACCCTTCAGGATCGGGAAGCGGTCCACGGCCTTCTTCCGCGCCGGGACGCTGAAATTGGCGAAGAAGTTCACGCCCACCGTGGCGAGGTCCGAGAAGTACAGCGTCTGGCCGCCGGTGGCCCCGCCATTGACCCAGGTCGAGTCCTTCCAGGTCCCGTTGAAGCGCATGCCCAGGCCGTCCTTGAAGTAGCCGCCCTGGATCTGGACCTCGTGCCGCGCCTGGCCGGTGCGCGAGTTGATCGCCGAGCCATCCAGCTGGTCGAGGACCGGCAGGCCCTTCCGGATGGTCACCTCATCGGTCAGGCGCCAGGTGTGATAGACCGACAGCTGGAACATGCCCTGGCCCGGCCGCATCAGGCCAGGAGGCGGGCCGCCGAAGCCGCCGCCGCCACCCGGACCTCCGGGGCCGCCAGGACCGCCGCCGCCAAACCGCATTCCGCCACCGCCAGGGCCGCCAGGGCCGCCCATGCGTCCGCCGCCTGGCCCCGCCGGCGCGCCGGGAGTCGGTTGGCCGATCGGCTTGAACAGGTTGAAGCCCCAGCGGATGTTCTCGCTCTCGGCGCTGGCGAAGTTCACCGGCCGGGCGTCGATCGCCAGCAGGCGGCCCGTGGCGTCGCGGGTGAAGCGCTCGGGGAAGGCGCGCTCCAGGTCCGGCGTGATGGCCGGGAACGACGAGATCATGTTCTTGGTCTCGGCGCGGGTATAGGTCGCGTTGAAGGTCAGCTCGGTCTTTTCGAACGGCTTGAAGTTCACGCCCAGCCGCTGGACCTGGCGATTATCGTTCCGCAGGTTGGGGTTGCCCCCATCCGTCCGGGTGATGATCACCGTCTGGCCGGTCGTGAAGTCGAACACCGAGACGTTCGGCGTCACCAGCACCGGATCGTTGATCTGGTTGGTCGAGGGCGCGCCCTCCTCATCGGTGTAGCTGGCGATGAAGCTGATCTTCTTGATCGGCGACCAGTTGAGCCCGCCGCCCAAGGTGGTCAGTCCGCCCAGGTCCGAGAGATCATCGTAGCCCAGGTTGAAGTTCACCGAGAGGTCGCCGGCCTTGGCCAGGAAGTCCTGGCGCGTGCTGGTCAGCGGCACGGTGAAGCTGCCTTGGACGCTTTCGGTCGTGCGGGTGATGTCGCGCGTCGTCGTCACGCCGGACCGGACCGTTTTGGAGTCCAGTCCCTTGCTGTTGGCCCCGACCTTGAACGTCGTCTGCAACGGGCCGGCGGGCAGCTGGAACAGGGCGCCGTTCAGCACCAGTTCGGCGCTGGCCGAGGTCGAGACCGAGTGCGCGGTGTCGTCGGCGACGCGCTTGTACAGGGTGGACGGCAGCGGGCCGAAGGGATTGACGGTCGGGTCGCCGGCCGCGATCGCCGCCTGCAGCGCCGAGGCGTCCAGGCCGCGCCCGGTCGTGGTGTCGGTCTTCGTGCGGTCGAAGTCGCCGGTCAGGTTCCAGCGCCAGTCCTTGACCCGGCCGTTGGCGGCCATGCTGACCTGGGTGCGCAGCGTATCGACATCGCGCGCCAGCGCATCCGGAGAGTCGATGTAGCGATAGCCGATCACCGACTGCGAGAACGGCGAGAACGGGTTGCCCGCCGGCAGGGTGAAGCTCACGCCCGGCAGGCCTAGCAGCGCATGGCTGCTGCTGTCTTCCAGGTTGCCGCTGATCGTCAGCTGGGTCTGCTTGTTCAGATCCCGGCTATAGGAGCCGCGCAGCGTGGCCTTGTCCGACTTGGAGATCAGCGAGCGATCGCGGGTCAGATCGCCGGTGTTGTAGTTGTTGGCCAGCGTCGCGTAGTCGGCGAGGCTGGCGCGTCCCGTCGCGGCCGAATTCGGAACGCCGGCGAGGGTCACCGTTCCGCCGGTCAGGCTGGACAGGCCCGCGATGTTGGCGCCGCCGACGCCCGCAATATTGCCCGCCAGATCATAGGGCTGACCGTTCGGAGACCGCACGATGTCGCGATCCCGCTCCAGCAGATAAGGCTCGTGCGACAGCTGGACGTCGACGTTCCAGCGCTTGTCGCCGTCGATATGGACGCGGTTGCCGCCGGCGCTGGGCGAGGTGCGGCCCCCGTCGGTCGCCACGGTCGCCGCCGCCTGGGTCTGCAGGGCGTTGTAGTTCTTCTTCAGGATGATGTTCACAACCCGCTGGTCGGCCTTGTAGCCGTAGCTGAGCGCAACTTCCTCGGGCAGAATCTGGAAGCGTTCGATCGCCTCCGGCGGAATGCCTTGGATCTCCTGGAAGCCCGAGATGCGGCGACCATTGACCAGCAGCACCGGTCCTCCGCTGCTGTCGCGGCCGCGGGTGCTGGTCGTCTGGGGCGTCAGCATGGTCAGCAGTTCGCCGATGCTGGTCGCGCCGAAGCTCTGGATCTCGGCCTCGTTCAGCTCGATATCCGGCTTGATGTCGCCTTCGACCTTGCCCCGCGGATCGGCCTGGATCACCAGACCCTCGACCTCGTTGGGGCCATCGTCCTTCGGGGTCGCCTGCTTCTGCTCCTCGGCGACCGGAGGCGCGGCCAGCTGCGGGGCGGCCACGGCGGCGTTGGTGGGATCGAGCGCGGCGGCGGCCAGCCCATAGAGAAGCACGGAAAGGGTCATTCGGCCCACGGAAGACGAGTTGCAAACCAGGTCGCAGCGAATGCGACGCAAACGCTGGGGGTCGCCGCTCCTTACGGGTCAGCGTCCCGCATCGCAACGCCCCCGGGCGTTATCAAAAGACTATGTGTGATAAAGCGCGCACCAGTGTGTCCTGAGAGCGCCTACCTGACGGTGAAGCTTTAAAATATGGTCACATTTCGTGCGACCAGACCTCAATAGCCGCAATGATGTTTCAAAGAAGAAACAAAGCTTGGACTGAGGCGTGAGGCGCCGCTCTCAGCGTACGCTTCGTCGAATCTCAGCCATCAGCGCCTCGATAGCCTTGGCGTGCCCGCCCGAGAGATCATCCTGCGGGAAAATCGCCATCGGCATGTCTGGCGCGAGCCCCCTGCCCTCCAGATCCCGGCCATCCGGCGCCTTGTAGAGTTCGCCTGGAAGCGCGAAGGCCCAGCCGTTGGGCAAGGGCTTGGGCAACTGATCGGAATAGGCGCCGCGCGTGGCGCCGCCCACCTGCTTCACGTTCGGCAGAGCCTTCATCATCAGGCCGAAGGTCTCGCCGGCGCTGACGGTGATGTCGCTGGTGACCAGATAGACGGGGCCCGTGAAGCGCGGCCCGCTCGCCGGCTCCACCATCACGGTCTGCGGCGCGACCTTGGCGCCCACGGCGACCTTGGAATAGGCGGCGCGCGGCTGATCGGTGAAGCGTCCGGCGATGGCGCGGCTGATGGTGTCGTAGCCGCCGCGATTGTTGCTGACATCGACCACCACGGCCCTGGCCCCGGCGAAGGCGGTCATCGCCTCGTCCAGCACGGCGTCCAGCGGTCGCGGATCGTCCGGCGCGGCGTTGCGGGCGAAGGCGCCCATGGTCACAATGTTCAGATAGCCGATGTCATCGGCCCGCCCCCAGAAAACCCGGTTGTTGGCGGCCTGACGCCCCTTCCCCGCCAGAACCCTGGTCAGGATCCCGTCGCGATAGGCCTGCAGCCACGCCTTTTCGCTCCCCTCGGGATCGACGGCGTGGACGCGCGCCAAGGTCGGCGGGACGCCGGGCTCGAGATCGCGCTGGTCGCCGCCGACGACGCCGTGCAGTTCGACGTGCGGATCGTCCAGACCCGTTATCAACTCAGAAAGGGCCGCCCAGAGCTGGGCGTCGTTCGCTTGAGGACCGACCTTGGCCACGACGGCCGCGCGCCGCGCGCTCCAGTCCAGGCCGCGCTCGGCGGACCGCGGATAGACCTCGGCGAAGGTGTCGGCGACGAAGGCCGCGATGCGATCCGGCGTCCAGGGCGCCGTGGAAGCGCAGGCGGCCGGCAGGCTGGGGAGGCGGTCGAACACATAGCGCGTGCTGGCGGGATCGCCGGCCAGGGTGATCGTTCCCTGCCCTTCCGCGCGCCAGACGCCCATGACCCCGTCAGGGTCTGCCTCCCGGCGCGGATCGGCGTAGCAGGCGCCGCCGGCCGTCTGGAACAGCTTGCCGCCGTCTGGACCGAATTCGACGATCCAGCCATACCCCCGGGACTTCCAGACGCCGCGCAGTTCGGACGCGACGGCGCCCTTGCTCTGGACCGGCCAGAAAGGGCTCTCGGCCGAGGCGGGAACGGCGAAGGCGAGAACGGCGGCTGCGGCCGCGAGACTCAGGACTTTCATGGCGCGACGGTGCAGGTCCGCCTTGGCCAAGGCCAGTGAAATCAACGCGGGCGACGCGCTGCTTCTAAACCAGCACGACAGCCTGGGCCGGTCGGCGCAAGGCCCTCGGCAAGTCCGGTCCATAGCCGAAACGGACGACGAGATCGGGCCGCTTGCCCGGCTCGCCCATCCAGGCGGCCATTCGGCGGCGCGTCGGCGGATCCTCGACCGGCTGATTGAGAAAGGCCAGCTTCAGCCCCGCCGCCGTCGCCGTCAGCGCGAAGCGGGTGAAGGCGCGGCCGACGGCGATCCAGCCTTCGGGCGTCTCGCTTGGGCCGGTGAAGATCGCCGCGCCCGCCGAGCCGCGCATCCAGCGGGTGACGCGCTCGGCCTCGCCCTTCTTCGTCATGACCAGCGGCAGGAGCCGCTCGCCCAGCCAGCGCGGGGTCGTCAGATTGCCGGAGGCGGCCGCGAACAGGCCGTCGCGCCGCGCCAAGGCCTCGGCGGCGTCGAAGCGGATCCAGTCGACGAGCTCGCGCATGAAGGCCGGGTCGGCGAGCTGGGCGCTGTTGCCGGCGACGATCATGTCGGTCAGGTGGTCGCGCTGGTCGGGATCCAGGACCAGGCGCAGCCCGACATCGCGCCCCACGGCCGCCTCCAGCCGCCGCAGCGTGGCCGCGTCCGCCGATCGGCCGTCATAGGCGGTCCGGGTGGAGGCGCGGCGGGGGATCGCCTGGAACAGGGCGTCTGGACGGGCCGGCGCGCTGGACAGGGCGATGCGGACGCCGCCGCCCGGCAGCATCTCCGGCTCGCCCGCCCAGCCATAGCCGAGCCCTGCCTGAAGCAGGGTCTCGGTCGCGCAGCCCAGGCTGACGAACAGGTGGTGGTCGTCCGGATCGACGACCGGCGTGCAGCGCGAAAAGTCCGGCAGGATCTCGATCGCGCGCCCGTCGACGCGGAAGCGCCAGGGCTGGGTGTTATGCCCGTTCGCCGCCAGGGTCGCGGCGTGGATCAGCGCCATCGCCGGGACGCCGCCGCCGCCCAGGTCCGGCAGTCGCCAGACGTCGTGGACAGCGCGATCGTAGGGGTTGTCGCCGCCAGAGCATCCCGCGACCAGCAGGGGCGTGGCGGCGATCAGGGCGCGGCGGGTCGGCATGGCGGCGGCTCCGAAAGCCTAAGTCTTAACCGCCGCCCGCCGCGACGCCTTGCGGCGCGTCAACCCCGCCCTATTCGGCCTTCAGATAGATCTCCGAGCCCTGCTCCTTGAACTTCTCGCTCATGGCGGCCATGCCCAGTTCGGCCTCGTTCGGCGCTTTGGCGGCCGCGAAGTCGCGGACCTCCTGGCTGATCTTCATCGAGCAGAACTTGGGACCGCACATCGAGCAGAAGTGGGCGGTCTTGTGCGCCTCCTTCGGCAGGGTCTCGTCGTGGAACTTGCGGGCCGTCTCCGGGTCGAGCGCCAGGTTGAACTGGTCTTCCCAGCGGAACTCGAACCGCGCGCGGCTGATGGCGTCGTCCCACATGGCCGCGCCGGGATGACCCTTGGCGAGGTCGGCGGCGTGGGCGGCCAGCTTGTAAGTGATGACGCCGGTCTTCACGTCGTCGCGGTCCGGCAGGCCCAGGTGCTCCTTGGGCGTGACGTAGCAGAGCATCGCCGTGCCGTACCAGCCGATCATCGCCGCGCCGATGCCGCTGGTGATGTGGTCGTAGCCCGGCGCGATGTCGGTCGTGAGCGGCCCAAGCGTATAGAGCTCCGCGAACTGGGCCTCGTCATTGGCGTCGGCGATGCTGCCGGGGCGGAGGCCATCGCCCAGCGAATAGGCAATGTCATAAGCCTTCATGATCTCGGTGATCTCGTCGAAATGCTCGTAGAGGAAGCTCTCCTTGTGGT
>JAYRLX010000004.1:0-15174 GCA_041905125.1 Caulobacter sp.
TTCTCGAACGTCGACATCCAGCTGGCGGCCCGCCGCGAGCGCTTCTCCAACGACCTGGGCGCGACGGTCTACAAGGTCTCGGGCAAGTGGAACGTCTGGGGTCCGCTCACCGTGCGCGCCTCGTACGGCACCAACTACCAGACCCCGCCCCTGGGCGTGACGCCGGGCGCCATCACGGTGGCCGCCCGCACCTACACGGTGGCGGCCAGCAACTGGCTGGCGGCCCAGTTCATTACCGACGCGAACCTCAAGCCCGAAACCGCCAAGAGCGGCAATGTCGGCGCGATCTGGCAGAGCCGCGGCCTGGCCGACGGTCACGACTTCCGTCTGATCGTCGACTATTTCGACATCCGCACCAAGGACCAGATCGGCCAGGTCGCCGATCCGAACCAGATCGCCAGCCTGGTCTTCAACGGCGCCGGCGGCACGATCACCACTTGCGACGTCGCCAAGCAGCCGCTGCTGGCCCGCATCAGCTTCAACAGCGGATGCGCCATCGGCATGAGCGGCGTCGGGTCCTTCTCGTCCGTCTCCACGCGCTACGGCAACGGTCCGGGCCAGACGACCAAGGGCTTCGATATCCAGGCCAGGTACGGCCTGCCGCTGGGCGGCGGCGATCTGGACATCGACGTGACGGCGACCCGCGTCACGGCGTTGAGGACGGGCCCGACGACCCTGGACGGGGTCACGATTTCGACCGGCGACGACCGACTGGGAACACTGAACTTCGCCACCTTCGCCCAGGCCGCGCCGAAGTGGCGCGCTAACCTGGGCGTCAACTACGCCCTCGGTCGGCAGAACTTCCGCCTCGGCGTCAACTTCGTCTCGGCCGTCCAGGACGAGCGGGCCGGCGTCCAGTACGGCGAGAACGGCAAGGACTGGGTGACCACCGACTTCACCTATCGCCTGCAACTGGGCGACGACATGGCCATGACGCTGACTGCGGCCAACATCTTCGACAAGGATCCGCCGCCGGCCCAGGAAGAGTTCGGCTACGACCCGTGGACCGGAAACCCGCTGGGCCGGACCTTCGAAATCGGCGTCAAGAAGTCCTTCTAACCTCCCAACCTCGCGCCTGGCGGATGGCTCCGGTCATCCGCCATTTCTTTTTTCGGAAGGACGCCCAATGCCGATCGATCGTCGGGACCTGTTGATCGGCGCCAGCGCGGCGCTCGCGCCCCTCCCGGCCAAGGCCGAGATCCGGCGAAAGCGTCCCGCTCCGCCGGGCTTTCTCTGGGGCGCAGCGATCTCGGCGTATCAGAGCGAAGGCGGAAACATGAACAGCGACGCCTGGCTGATGGAGAACATCCAGCCCAGCATGTTCAAGGAACGCTCCGGCGACGCCTGCGACAGCTACCACCGCTACGCCGAGGACTTCGCCATCGCCGGCGGGCTCGGCCTGAACTGCTACCGCATGGGCGTCGAGTGGTCTCGGATCGAGCCCAGCGAAGGCTACTTCTCAGAGGCCGAGCTCGATCACTACGCCCGCGTGCTGGAAGCTTGCCGCGCGCGTGGCCTCAAGCCCATCGTGACTTTGAACCACTTCACCACGCCCCTGTGGTTCGCCAAGCGTGGCGGCTTCGAAGTTCCCGACGCCCCCGCCCTCTTCGCCCGCTACTGCCGCAAGGTGGCTGAGCGCCTGGGCGGCCTCATGCACATGACCACCACCTTCAACGAGGCCAACATCCGCCTGCTGGTGGACATCATGCCAGGATTTCAGCAGGCTCTGCCCGCGGTGCGGGCCGCCGTCGCCGCGGCGGCCAAGGCCACCGACTCGCCGCGCTTTTCTCGCCTGGCCTACGCGGACCCGCAGGTCGTCTCGCCGATCATGCAGGAGGCCCATCGCCGCGCGTACGACGCGATCAAGACCGTCCGGCCAGACCTGCCCGTCGGCGTCACCCTGACCACCCAAGACATCCAGTCCGCGGGCGACCCCGCGCTCGTCGCCGTCTATCAGCGCAAGCTGTACGGAGACTGGGTCGACGTCGCCCGCACCCACGCCGACTTCTTTGGCGTCCAGACCTACACGCGGTTCGTGATCGACGAGCATGGCGTGCGCCCCCCGCCGACGGGCGCCGAGCTGACCCTTTCAGGCTATGAGTTCTACCCCCAGGCCCTGGCCAATACGATCCGCTGGGCCCACCAGGCGATCGGCAAACCGATCTATGTGACGGAAAGCGGCGTCGCGACCCATGACGACGCCCGCCGCATCGCCTTCATCGACCAGGCCCTGGACGGCGTCCGCCAATGCCTCGACGAAGGCATCGCCGTGCACAGCTACCTCTACTGGTCGCTGCTCGACAATTTCGAGTGGACGTCGGGCTATGGCGTGCCGTTCGGCCTGGTGGCGGTCGATCGCAAGACCTTCAAGCGCACGCCGCGCCCCAGCGCCGCGCACCTCGGCCGCGTCGCCCGCGCCAACCTGATCTGAGACGAGCGCGCTAGGCCACCGTTTTGAACGGCGCCATCGGCGCCTCTGGCGGCGGGGCGGGACAGTTCTTGGCCAGGAACTCGCCGTGGCTGGGGAGGCCCGCGACCTGGGCGGCGAGCATCGGGGCGGACTGGTCCAGGGTCTGGCTGATCACCTCATAGGGCACAGTGTCGACGAGCTGTTGATAGCGTTGCGGCCGCACGCCCATGCCTTCCATGACCGACTGCCAGGAGGGATTGCGGAACATGTCGTCGACGCCCTCGCGCAACACGCCGCTGCGCTCGAACAGGGCCATGCGTTCCTTCAGGCTCTCGGGAATCGGCGCCTCGCGAACCGCGCGCCAGAACGGCGTGTCGTCTCGCTGGGTCGTGCAGTAGTGCAGCACGATGAAGTCGCGGATCTCCTCGTAGTCGGCGACCATGCGGCGGTTGTACTCGGCGCGCAGCGCCGGCTCGAAGTCACGGTCGGGGAAGAAGCGCAGCAGGAAGTCAACGCCGCGATAGATCAGGTGCAGGGCCGTCGACTCGAGCGGTTCGATGAACCCGCCCGACAGGCCCACCGCCACGACGTTCTTCTCCCAGAGCCGCTGGCGCACGCCGGTCCTGAACGGAATGAACATCGGCTCCATCAGCGGCCGGCCCTCGAGCTGGCCCAGGAGGGTCGCGCGGGCCTCGTCGTCGCTGACGAACCGCGAGCAGAACACATAGCCATTGCCCGCGCGGTGCTGCAGCGGGATCCGCCAGCGCCAGCCGCCGGCCTCGGCCTTGGACAGGGTGTAGGGATGCGGCGCGCCGACGTTCTCGGTCTGCACCACCACCGCGCGGTCGCACAGCAGCATGTCGGACCAGTCGTCGAACGGGGTCTCCAGCGTCTTGCCGATCAGCAGGGACCGGAAGCCGGTGCAGTCGATGAAGAGGTCGCCTTCGATCTCGCGGCCGTCCTTCATCCGCACCTTGGCGACCCGGCCGTCTGCGTGGGTGATGACGTCGGAGACGATGCCCTCGGTCCGCTTGACGCCACGCGCCTCGGCGTAGTCGCGCAAGTACCGGGCCACCAGCCGCGCGTCGACGTGCAGGGCGTAGCTGGCGCCGGCGATCAGGGTCCGCGGCGCCTTGAAGGGCAGCATGAACTTACCCTGCTGGGCCATGATCGAGCCCGGCGCGAAATCCTGAAGTTCGGAGGGATGCCCAGCCGCCTTGGCCCGCAGCCAGCACTGATAGAACTCGTGCGGGCCGATCGGCCCGCCAATCGCGCCGAACGGATGGTGATAGCGTTCGCCCGTGGCCTTCCAGTCCTCGAAGCGGATGCCGAGCTTGAAGCTGGCCTGGGTCGCCTGGATGAACGCCTGCTCGTCGATTCCGAGGCTGGCCAGCAGTTGAAGGAACGGCGGGATCGTCGATTCCCCGACGCCGATCGTGCCGATCTCCTCCGACTCGACGAGCTCGATCGCGCAACCGCCACGCTGAAAGTAGTGGCTGAGCATCGCCGCCGCGATCCAGCCGGCCGAGCCGCCGCCGACGATGACGATCTTGCGGATGGCGTTGGGGTGGGTGCTGGTCATCGCTGGGAGTCCTATTGCGCCGCCACGGGGGCGGGACGGCAATACTGGTCGAGGAAAGCGGCGTGCGGCGGGGCCGAGGCCACGACCTCGGCGATCGCCTTGCGCATTTCGGCGAGCGGCGTGCTCAGCGCCTGGGCGTCGATTCCGTCGAGCGACGGATCCACCATATCCGGCAGCAGCTCGAAGCCGGCGTAGATGGCCATCCAGCTGGCGGGCTGGAACATCTCCCAGCGGTAGCGGACGAAATGACCGCGCTGGCGGAAGAGCTCGATCTTGCGCCGCAGGGTCTCGGGCAGGGTGACCGTGTTGCAGTCACGCCAGAAGGCCGTGTCGCCGCGCTTGTTCGCCCAATAGTGCAGGATGATGAAGTCGCGCACGCGCTCCATCTCGCGACGGGACCAGTCGTTGAACTCGTCGACCAGCTCGGGCGCGAAGTCCTTGTCGGGGAACAGCGCTTTGATCTTCTCGATGCCCGTCTCGATCAGCGCGATCGAGGTGCTCTCCAGGGGCTCCAGGAAACCCGAGGAAAGGCCAAGCGCGATGACGTTCCGATTCCAGGCCTGCTTGCGGCGACCGGGATTGAAGCGGATCAGGCGCGGCTCGTGCAGCAGGCGGTCGGGCGCGGCGGCCGTCAGTTCGGCCAGGGCGGCCTCGTCGCTGATATGCCGCGAGGAGAAGACATAGCCGTTGCCATAGCGGTGCTGCAGCGGGATCCGCCAGCGCCAGCCCGCCGTCTGCGCCTTGACCTCGGTATAGGGCGCGGGATCGCCGACGCCCTCGCTCTGGACGGCGAAGGCGCGGTCGCAGAACAGCAGGTCGCTCCAGGACTCGTAGCCGGTCTCCAGCGCCTCCTCGATCAGCAGTCCCCGGAAGCCCGAGCAGTCGATGAAGAGATCGCCCTCGATCGTCGCGCCGGTGTCGAGATCCAGCGAGGCGACGAAGCCGTCCTCGGGACGCAGATTGACCTTGGTGATCCGGGCGTCGATGCGGCGCACGCCATTGTCCTCGGCGACCCGGCGCATCAGCTGGGCGAACAGGCCCGCGTCCAGGTGCAGGGCCCAGTCGAAGATCGACAGGCTGTTGGCTGGATTGCGCGGCGGCGCCATGAACTTGCCCGCGGCCGCCAGCGAGGCGCCCAGCGAGTAGTCCTGGATGTTCGTCGGCTCGCCGCCCTGAGCCAGCTTGCGCCAGTAGTGGTGGAACGGGACGCCGCGAAGGTCCTGGCCGAACAGGCCGAAGGGGTGAATGAAGGCGTGGCCTTCGCGCAGCCAGCCGTCGAAGCGGATGCCCAGCTTGCAGGTCGCCTGGGTCGCGCGCATGACCTCGAGATCGTTCAAGCCCAGCTGCTGGTAGAAGCCGCGGATCGTGGGGATGGTCGCCTCGCCGACGCCGATCGTGCCGATCTCGGAGCTCTCGACCAGGGTGATCTCCAGCGGGCCGCCCTGGAAATGCCGACGCAGCGCCGCGGCAGCCATCCAGCCGGCGGTCCCGCCACCGACGATCACCAGCTTGCGGACTCTGTTGTCCGGCATAGGACCTTCCCCAGTGACTGTTCAGGATCCGGATCTGGCGCCCGGTTGCGTCAAGGCTAGCGGCTCGCCGCGTCGCCCGACAGGTCTCGCCCCGCGAAAAAAGCGGCCGCCGCAAGGGGGAAGCGCGGCGGCCGGCAGGAGGTGAGAGGAAACGCTTACCAGCGCGCGCGGACACCCAGCGTATAGCGGGGCTCGAACTCGTTCTGGCGGATGTACTGGGTCTTGCCCTTGGCGAAGCGAGCGTAATATTCCTCGATCTCGCCCGAGACGTTCGACCCGTTGAAGTAAAGGGTGACGTTGTCGCGCAGGTTATAGCTGACGTTCACGTCCACATAACCGGTGCTGTCCTGGTAGATCGGGATGTTGTTGCTCATCACCTCGGCCAGGCGATCGGTGCGGAAGTTGTAGGCGACGCGCGCCTGCAACTTGTTGTCCTGGTACCAGCCGATCAGGTTGAACTGGTGCTTGGAGTTGTCCTGGAAGGGCAGCTTCTCGCCGTCCAGACCCGTGCGCGACTCCTTGCTCGGCGAGTAGGTGTAGTTGGCGTCCACGCCGAAGTTCGACAGGATGCCGGCGTCGGGCAGGAAGTCGCTGACCGCCAGCTTGGCGCCCAGCTCCAGGCCCTTGACCTCGCCGCCGTCGCCCTGGATCGGCAGGGTGACGTTGACCGTGCGGCGGATCACGCCGTCCTGGTCGGGGAAGCGGCCCGTGGTCACGCCGCTGGTCACGAAGCTGTCGATCTTCAGCTTGAAGGCCGAGATGTTCAGCATCGAGGCGCGGCCGAAATAGTACTCGATGGCGCCGTCGAAGTTCTGCGACCGCCAGGGATCCAGCATCGGGTTGCCGGAAGCTTCGGCGCTGGTGACGCACCGGACGTTCGGCAGGGCCGCGCCGCAGTCGGCGGTGTTGATCTTCAGACCACCGCCGTAGTTGCCCAGGTCGAGCGGCTGCATGGTCTTGCTGTAGGCGAAGCGGAACTTCAGATGGTCGTTGAAGTCGTAGGTGACGTTCAGCGACGGCAGCCAGTCGGTGTACTTGCGCTCGGTGACCTGGTCGCCCGCGTCGGCGTTGGTGTCGCCGTAGTTGCGGGTGTCGCCGGTCAGGTTTTGCTTCACCCGCAGCTCGGTCTCGATGACGCGCAGGCCGAAGATGCCCGACAGGCCGCCCAGCTCGAAGCTGGTCGAACCGAACGCGCTCTGCTCGTTCAGAGACACGTCGTAGGTCTGGCCCGGCACCTGGACGCGGATGGCGCCGCCGAACACCTTCTTGTGGAAGGCTTCCGCGTCGTCGAAGTCACGCGGATCGATGGCCCAGAAGCCCGGAATGCCGCTGGTGACGCCGCCCAGGTCATCGACCCAGACCACGTTGTTGTAGGTGTCCAGGCGCGTCGGCTGATTGACCGTATAGCCTTGGAACACCGGCTTGCCGGTGACCGGATCCGGCACGAACTCGCCGGCTTGGCACTGGTTCTGGTTCATGACGACGTCGATGGCCTTCCACTGGGCCTCGCAGCCGCCCGCCGGAACCGGCTGGCCGTTGGCCTGCACCGCGCCCGGCGTGCCGCCGTAGAAGCCCGAGAACAGGTGGAACTGCTCGACCTCGACCGTACGCTTGCTCTGACGCACGCCGCCGTCGATCTTGGTGATGAAGCCCAGGAGCTTGTCGTCGAACTTGTAGTGACCGTCGGCTCGGAACACGTTCATGTCCGAGTTGACCTCGTTGTTGCCCTCCGACGAGAAGGCGCCGATGGCGTAGCTGTCCTTGTTGGCCATGTAGTCCTTGAGGGACTTGCCGGCCCCCAGGCCGCCGACCAGCGGGCGGTCAAAGCCCGACCACACCGGATGATCGCCGCTGATGTTGTAGTGCAGCTGCGGATTGGCGCCGTAGCCCAGCGGATTGGGATCCAGGTAGCAGCCGCCGGCGCTGCCGGTGACGCTGTTCGTCCGGCGCGAAGCCGCGAACTTGTCGCAGATGGCCTTGGGATAGAAGGTGCCGCGCGTGCGGTCCGCCGGGTCACGGAACAGGTTGAACCGTCCGTCGCCATAGCGCCAGTTCGAGAGGTCGCCCTGAGCCTGGCCATTCATGCTGAGGCGATCGCCGTCGGCGCGGATGGCGCGGGCCTCGAAGGTGAACGGACCGCCGTTGTCGTAGTTCAGGGCGAGGTTGTAGTTCTTGGTCTTGGACTTGGTGGTGCGGTTGACGGTGAAGGAGTTCACCCACCAGGCGTTGATGTCGTACTCGTCGACAGCCAGCCAGTTGCCGATGCCCACCGGGCTCGACACGGTCGGCTTGTTCCAGGTGCCGAAGGCGCCGCCATCCCAGCGGTTGGAGATGTTGATCCCGACGGCGCGGTTGTACTCGTCCAGCTTGGCGTAGAAGCCTTCGGCGATCAGGGTGAAGCCCTCGCCCAGGTCGGCCTCGAACGCGGCGTTGACGCCCAGACGATCGCGCTCGACCACGCGGTTGAAGCTCTCGTAGCCGTGGGGTGAAATGTAGCTGGTCGCGAAGCCGCCGCCCCAGTCATTGTTGCCCGACAGGCCGACGGTGCCCGAATAGTTGTTGCCCAGGTTCGACTTGCTTTTGGCCGCGCCGATCATCAGGCCGACCCGGTCGTTGCGCCAGTTGACGACGCCGTTGACCAGGTAGTCGTCCTTCTTGGTGCGGTCGCCGCGCTGGGCCTCGGCCGCGCCGGTGAAGGTCAGGCCCTCCTTGAACTGGAACGGACGCCGCGTGCGCAGGTCGATCGTGCCCGAGATGCCCGACAGCGCGTTGCGCGGGTCGGTCGACTTGTAGACCAGCACCTGGTTCATCAGTTGCGAGGGCACGTCCAGCAGGTCGGGCTGGGCCGAGCCCATGTTGCCGGCGCTGAGATACTGCTCCCCATTCAGCAGGGTGATGACCTGGCGCAGACCGCGGATGTTGACGGTTTTGCCCTCGCCGGCGTCGCGCTGGATCTGGATGCCCGAGATGCGCTGCAGCGAGTCGGCGATGGTGACGTCCGGCAGCTTGCCGATGTCTTCCGACGAAATGGCGTCGACGATGGCGGCCTCGCGGCGCTTGACGTCGACCGATTTCATCTGCGAGCCGCGGACGCCGGTGACGACGATCTCCTCGACTTCCGTGTTGGCGGCGGCTTCCTGCGCGAAGGCTCCCGTGGCCAGCGCCAGCTGCGATGCGCCAGCGACGAGCGCCAGCGTCAGGCCGCGCGCGAGCACGGCTTTCCTTGCTTCCTGAGACAATTCCTCGCTCCCCAATAGGTCGTTCTTATTGGCCGCCCGCCCGGTCCCGCGCCGGCGCTCCGCGCGTCGGTCGGCGAGGCGCGTCGGGGGCCTGCTTGGGCTCGTCCAACCACCGCGCGGGCGCTTGTCCAAACCTTGGCGCCCCCAGCGCCCGGACATTCGACTCCGGTCTTTGGCCCTCGCCGAACGCTGGCACATTTCAGAAATGTCCCGAGCAAGTCAACAAGAATGTCAACGTTGTCATTCCTGCAGGACAAGGCGTTACGCGGCGCAACCTTGCTCCCGTCAGGAAGGTACCGGTCACATGAAAAACGAGCGCCCCCTCCACGCACGCGCTTTACAGGACTGGAAAAACTCGGGTTCCACCCTTCGATCTCACGATCGCGCGCTCGTGCGCGGGCCAGGCGGCGCCAGCCGCCGAGCCAGCGCCTGGTCGACCGGAAAGGGCGCGCGTCACCGGCCCCATCGCCGCCTCAAAATGTCCCACTCATGTCCGATTAATTGACCCAAAAATGTCCCATGACATGACAGGCGAGACATCATCAGCTAGAGCAGCGACGTTCGATGTCTCGCGGGCCGCCTTTCAATGGTCGTATGCCCGGCCTAGCTTGACGCCCGAACAAGCGCGGGGACCCATGACGACGATCACTGACGTGGCGGAACGGGCGGGCGTATCGCCCAAGACCGTCTCTCGCGTTCTCAACGATCATGAGAGCGTCAGCGCCAAGACGCGCGATCGCGTCCAGGCGGCCATGCGCGACCTCGGCTACCAACCCAGCGCCGCGGCCCGCGGTCTGCGCGCGCAGGGGTCCGGCTCGGTCGGCGTACTGATGGGCGACCCGTCCGGCGGCTACCACACCCGCGTCCACCACGCCCTGCTGCTGGCCTGCGTCGAGACCGGCCGCCACCTGACGGTCGCTCTGTCCGAGGGCCCCGCCCCCGGCTGGCGGGATCGCGTCCGCGCCTTCGTTCGCGACGGCGGCCTGCGCGAGATGATCCTGCTGCCGCCGGAATGCGACTTCGGACCGATGAAGGATCTGATGCGCGAGCTGGATGTGCGCTGCGTCCTGATCTCGCCGACCACGCCCGATCCCCGCTTTCCCGCGATCGCGATGGACGACCGCGCCGCCGCGCGCGAGGTGGTCGAGCACCTCTTCTCGCTGGGCCACACGCGGATCGGCCATATCGCCGGCCACCCCGATCACGCGGCCAGCACGCACCGGCGCAACGGCTTCTACGAAGCCTATGCCGCCAGGGGCCTGCCGCGCCCCGCGCCCGAGCTGGTCGTCGAAGGCCAGTTCACCTTCAAGACAGGCCTCGAAGCGGCCAAGACCCTGCTCGACATCGCCGATCCGCCGACCGCGATCTTCGCGGCCAACGACGAGATGGCCGCGGCCACCTGCATGGAGGCCCAGCGCCGGGGCCTGCGGATTCCCGACGACCTTTCGGTGGTGGGCTTCGACGACCAGCCGATCGCCAGCGTGATCTGGCCCAGCCTGACCACTATTCGCCAACCCTTCGAACAGATGGCCCTGCGCGCGTTGCAGACCTTCGCGGCGTGGAACGCCAACGAAGGGGCCGGCAAGACCAACGCGCCCTTCCTGGCGCGCCATTCCCTGGTGGTGCGCGAATCCACCGGCCCCGTGGGCGGCGGCCCGCCGCCCGGCCGAAAACCCTGACGCTCGACGCGACTACGAAAGCCGCGTGGGCCAACACCACGAACGAGACGGAGGAAACATGACCCGGACGACCCTGCGCGGCCTGACGCTGGCCCTGCTGATCGGCGCCTCGGCGTCGGCCCTGACCGCCACCGCCGCCCTGGCCCAGGCCCCAGCCGCCGCCGCTCCCTCCGCCCGCCCCTGGCTCGACGCCAAGCTGGACGCCGACAAGCGCGCCGACCTCGCCGTGGCGGCGATGACCAACGACGAGAAGTTCACGGTGATTTTCGGCTACTTCGGCGCCGACATGAAGCCAAAGTACGCGCGCCATCCCGACTCGCTGGACGCCTCGGCCGGCTATGTGGCGGGCGTGCCGCGCCTGGGCGTCCCGGGCCAGTGGCAGACTGACGCCGGCGTCGGCGTGGCCACCCAGGGCGCGCGCCAGGACCTGCGGGCGCGCACCGCCCTCCCTGCCGGCATCGCCACCGCCGCCACCTGGAACCCCGAACTCGCCGAGAAGGGCGGCGCCATGATCGGCAAGGAAGCCCGCGATTCCGGCTTCAACGTGCAGCTGGCCGGCGGCGTGAACCTCGTGCGCGAGCCGCGCAACGGCCGGAACTTTGAATATGGCGGCGAGGATCCCTGGCTGGCGGGCGTGATGGTCGCGGCCCAAATCCGCGGCATCCAGTCGAACAAGATCATCTCGACCATCAAGCACTACGCCCTGAACGCCCAGGAGACCGGCCGCTTCGTGGTCAGCTCCAATATCAGCGAGACCGCCGCGCGCACCTCCGACCTGCTGGCCTTCCAGTTCGCCATCGAGCAGTCGGACCCGCACTCGGTCATGTGCGCCTACAACCGGGTCAATGGGACCTACGCCTGCGAGAACGACTGGCTGCTGAACACCGTCCTGAAGAAGGATTGGGGTTACAAGGGCTACGTCATGTCCGACTGGGGCGCCGACCACTCCTCGGCCAAGGCGGCGAACGCCGGCCTCGACCAGGAGTCCGCGGGCGACGCCTTCGACAAGCAGCCCTTCTTCGCCGCGCCGCTGAAAGCGGACTTGGCCGCCGGCCGCGTCAGTCAGGCGCGCATCGACGACATGGCCCGCCGGGTGCTGCGCGCCCTGTTCGCCAGCGGCGCGGTCGACCATCCGGTTCCCACGCCGACCTCGCACGACCTGCCGGCCGCCACCCTGGCCGCGCACGCCAAGGTCACCCAGGCCGACGCCGAGGAGGCCATCGTCCTGCTGAAGAACGACGGCGGCCTGCTGCCCCTGGCCAAGACCGCCAAGACCATCGCCGTGATCGGCGCCCACGCCGACGTCGGCGTGCTGTCGGGCGGCGGCTCGTCCCAGGTCTATCCGGCCGGCGGCCGCGCCGTGAAGGGCCTGGAGCCCGCCACCTGGCCGGGCCCGGTGATCTACTATCCGTCGTCGCCTCTGAAGGCGCTGCAGGCGCGCTATCCCAACGCAAGGATCGTCTATGACGACGGGAGCGATCCGGCCCGCGCCGCCAAGCTGGCCGCCGAAAGCGAGCTGGCGCTGGTCTTCGCCGACCAGTGGACCACCGAGTCGGTCGACGCCGAGTCGCTGAACCTGCCCAAGAACCAGGACGCCACGATCGACGCGGTCGCCGAGGCTAACAGGAAGACCGTGGTCGTGCTGATCACCGGCGGGCCCGTCGTCATGCCCTGGCTCGACAAGGTCGGCGCCGTGGTCGAGGCCTGGTACCCGGGCACGGCCGGCGGCGAGGCCATCGCCCGCGTGCTGACCGGCGAGGTCGACGCCTCGGGCCGCCTGCCCGTCACCTTCCCCAAGAGCGTGGCCGACCTGCCCCGCCCGAAGCTGGACGGCGATCCCAACAAGCCCGATGAGATGTTCGACGTGAACTACGACGTCGAGGGCGCCGCCGTAGGCTACAAGTGGTACGACCTCAAGAAGATCGAGCCGCTGTTCCCGTTCGGGCACGGCCTGTCCTACAGCAAGTTCGCCTATTCGAACCTGAAGGCCGCCGCCGTCGGCGACAAGGTGACCGTCAGCTTCGACGTCAAGAACGTCGGCGCCCGCCCCGGCAAGGACGTGCCGCAAGTCTATGTGTCGCCGAAGGCTGGCGGCTGGGAAGCGCCCAAGCGGCTGGCGGGCTTCAAGAAGGTTTCGTTGGCGTCGGGCGCGACCCAGCGGGTGACGCTGACCATCGATCCCCGCCTCCTAGCGTCCTGGGACGAAAAAGCGCACGGCTGGTCGATCGCGGCCGGCGGGTACGATATCGCGCTGGGCTCGTCGTCGAGAACCCTGGTCGCCACCACGCCAGTCACCCTCGCCAGCGCCAGGTTGCCGGTGTCACCGAAGGCGCGATAGCCCGCCACCCCGCCAGCGATCCGCTGTTGCAGCCCGCTGGCTGTCGGGACAACTTAGCGCCGTCCGGCTAACCCATTGAAACGGAACGAAGCGGCAAGTTCGCCAACTCAGGGTTACAACTTAACGCTGGCCTAGAAACCCCGCCTGACAAGCTAACGCTGCCCCTAAACCCGGAGCCTGGCCTCGCTCGCGGCTCTGGCGAGCCGCTTGCGCGATAGACTCGGGCTCGCCGACATAGAGCTGTCTTCAGCCGGCGCTAGGACCTGCTCATGACACTCGGACAGGCGGATGGCTGGCGGCGGACGGCGCTGTACGGTTTGGCCCATTTCGGGAAGAGCCTGCTCTGGTACGGCGGCGAGCTTCTCTTCGCCTACCATCTGACCGAGGTGGCAGGTCTGGAATCAGCCGCGATGGGGCTCGTCCTGGGCGTAGGGTTCGTGGCGAGCGCCGGCCTGGATCTCGCGATCGGCCGATGGCTAGGCCCCCGCATGACCCAGGCGCGGAGCGCGGCCGCCCTGCAGGCGCTGGGAAGCCTGGCGGCGGCGGCGGCTATGGTCGCGTTCTTCGTCACACCCTGGCTGCCGCCGCCGCTGAGAATTGGCTGGGCCCTGGCGAGCGGCCTGGCCTTTCGCTTCGGCTTCGCCGTCTATGACATCCCGCAGAACGCCTTGATGACCCTGGCCGCGAACGACGGGGCTGAGCGGTCGCGGGTGGCGGCGGCGCGCATCTCGGCCACCGGGGTGGCCATGCTCGCGGTCGCCGGCGTGGTGGGACCTCTGCTGGCTGCTCAGCGGGTTGGGGCGGGGGCGACGCTGCTGCTGCGCCTGGCCATCGGCGCCGCCCTCGTCGCCATCCTTACCGCGTTCGCCTTGCGGCGCGCGCTGGCCGACAGCGGTCCGGCGCTGCGGACGCCGTCCATCGCGCGATCGATGGACGGCGGGCCGGCGCTCCGCGTCCTATGGCCCATGTTCGTCATGATGGCGGTCATGATGCTTGGCCCACCATTGTTCCAGAAGCTCGAACCCTATTTCGCCGCGCGAACGCTAGGTTCGGCTGCGTGGGGCGGCGCGGTGATCCTGGCGGCCGCCGGCGGAGTGCTGTGCGGCCAGCCCCTGTGGGTGAACTTCCCCGTCGCACGCCAGCGCCTAGCCCTGTTCCTCGTCGGCGCCGCGCTCCAGGCTTTCGGCGCAATGCTTTTCTTCTTCGCCGCGCCGTCGCCTTCGCTTTCCGGACTAGTGGTCGGCTCCGCGATCTTCGGCTTGGGAAACGGGGCGCTGGGCGCAGCCAAGTGGGCGACCTTCAGCGACGGCGTCAGCCACTTCGCCAGGGGGCGGGAGGGCGCGTATTTCGCGGCCTTCGCCGCGACGGCGAAATTGGCTCTCGCCGCCGGTATCGTCCTGGTCGCCGCGACGGTGGCGTTCGCCGAGGCCGATTCATCGCGTCTGCGGTGGGTGATGATGGTGGGACCTGTCGCGGCCTCCGCGCTGATGGCGCTGCTCGCCGTCGTCGTTTCACGCACGGCGGGCGGCGACGCTAGCGCGGCGTCGCTCGCCGCCGGCCCGTCTTCTCGAGATAACGGAGAAGATACTCGGGATGATCGGTCATGATGACATTGGCCCCGAGGCTGAGCAGCTTGCCCCAGCCGGCCTCGGGATCGGCCATCGAGACCTGGTCGCTCAGGCCGCCGCTCCACTGCGGCTGCACTGCTACGGCCATGACCGGCCTGCCCTTGAGGCGCGGATCGGCGGCGATGCGCTTGAAGTAGTCGGCCGTGATGAAGGGCAGCTCATAGCCGTTCCCGCCGTAAGGCTCGAGCTCATCGACCCGGCGGATAGGATCGGCCGGCCCCTCCCAGATGATCGGCCAGAGTGTCACCCCGGCTGGCGGAGCGATCGTGCTGAGGATGTGCTTTGACGCCAGCTTGCCATGGCTCATCTGATCCGGGACCTTGAGCAGGATCTGGTCCAGAACGCCTTCCTCCGCGGCGATCTTCAGGGACTTCTCTAGCAAGCTCGGAAAATCGGCCGCCAGCGACGGCTTCAGTTCGAGATTGATCATCACCTTGCCCTTGGCGGCCCGATAGTAAGCGCGAAGGGTCGTCACCGGGATCGTGGTGACCGCCGCGCCAGGACCGCCCTCGCCGTCTCGCAGCCGCAGCTTGGCGAGGTCGGCCATGGTCAGGTCGTTCAGATAGCCCCAGCCGTTGGTCGTGCGGTTGACCGTGTCGTCGTGCATCAGGACGAGCTCGCCGTCCTTGGTGCTGCGGACGTCGTTCTCCACCACCTCGACGCCCAACCGCGCGCAGGCCTCAATGGCTTCGGGCGAGTTCTCGGGCGCGGCGGCGAAGCAGGCCCGGTGCGCCACGATGACCACATGGCCCGGCGGCGGATGCAG
>JAYRLX010000004.1:15184-43214 GCA_041905125.1 Caulobacter sp.
CCGGGCCGGGGGGCTTTTCCCCCACCCGCCCGGGGCGCCCACAAACCCCGCCGCCCGGCGCGCCCGCGGCCGCGGCCGCGGCGATCGGCGCCAAGATAACGGCCGCGAAGGCCAGGGCGGCGTTGAGCTGCCGGATCATGCTCAGACCTTTGTGGAAGGGTTGGACTAGTAGCGGTAGCGCACGCCGACGAAGTAGCTGCGACCGGCCCCCACGGTGTTGTAGAGGCTGTCATAGCCGCCGGTGGTCTGGCGGATGTAGCTGTCGGTTAGATTGCGCGCCTCGAGCGAGGCGCTGAGGCCCCGCCTGACCTTCCAGCTGACCTTGGCGTCGAGGGCGTCGTAGCCGTCGATCCAGCGGTCGCCGGTCGCGGTCGCACCGAACGTGCCCGTGAAGCTGCGCCCGCGCTTGCGATAGTTGAGATTGAGATCCACCGGACCGGCGTCGTAGCTCAGTTGCAGATTGGCCAGCCACTTGGGCTGATTGCGCAGGCCTGACACAGAGCGTTGGGCGCCGTCGCTCAGCACGACATCCCACTGGCCGTCGAGATAGGTGTAGTTGGCCTGCAGCCCCAGGCGGTTGAACGGCGCGGGAAGGCGCTCGAAGCGGCGCTTGGCGAAGGTTGCCTCGACCCCCGTCAACTTGGCCGCGCCGGTGTTGAGCGGGATGGTGTTGATCGCCGTGAGCTGCCCGGCGGCGTCCCGCTCCTCGAATCTTTGGCTGAAGGTTTCGCCGTCGACGTCCTTGCGGAACACCGCCAGGGCCAGAATGCCGTCGTTCAGATAGTACTCGACGCCCGCGTCGTAGTTCGTCGAGACTCGGGGGCCCAACTGCGGGTTCGTGCCATTGTTGGTCGGCACGCCGTTGGCGTCGAAGGTGGTGGTCAGGCCCGGGGCGAAGTCCGCGAAGTCGGGACGGCCCAGCGTCTTGGTGAAGGCCGCGCGCAGACGCAATTGAGGCCGCGGCTCGAACCAGGCCTGGAGGTTGGGCAGCCAATTTCCGTAGTCGTGCTTGCGCGACACCGGGGTCACGACGTTGCGGACCAGGTTGGCGGTGCTGGTCTCGTCGCGGGTGTGCTCATAGCGAAGGCCGGCGATGGCGCGGAAGGTCTCGCCGCTGAAATAGAGCGCCGCATGGCCGGCCAGCACGTCTTCGCGCAGCTGGTAATCGGTGGTCGGCGCGCTATCCAGCCGCGAGACGCCGCCCGCCCAAAGCTTGTCCCAGAAGCCGTTCCAGTTCGTCTTGATCGCGCCGTGATCGGCCATGCTCGAACCGGCCGGCGCGAAGTCGGCCAGGGTCAGAGACGGAGCGCCCGGCAGGCTGAAGAAGCGGGAATTCTGATCAAAACTGCGGTCGAGCCGCGTCCAGCTGACGCCGGCCATCGCCCCGATCCCGCGGGCCGAGGCCTGGACATTGTGCGTGAGGTCCGCGCGGGCCGCATAGACCTTGTCCTTCAGGATTTGGTCGCGGTTATAGGCGGCGCTGCTGCTGGTCGCGGCGGTGTTGCGGAAGACCCAGTTGGTCAGGGTCGCGTAGCGCGTCGGATCGGACGGCGTCACGGTGGCGACCTCGCCGCTCAGGTCGTAGGCGCCGTTCACCCCCGAGAGCCGGAAGCCATCGCCCAGATTGCGCAGCAGAACGTTATTGTAGAAGTCGGTGTAGTTGGCGCGCAGCACCAGGGCGGTGTCGCCAAACAGGGCGTAGTCGACCCCCGCGCCGACGATCTTGGCGCGCCGGTGGACGTCGTAGTCATACTCGCGAACCTGGCCTTCGCCGCCCGTGAACGTCGCGGTCCCCTGGCCCGTCTGGGTGATGGTGCGGCCGCTGGTGGCGGACACGAAGGTGTTGGCCCGCTGCAGGTAGAGGTTCTTGGTCTCGTCGAACAGATTGGCCGACAGGAAGGCGTAGAGCTTGTCGGTCGCCTGGACCTCGAGCTTGCCGAACAGGGACAGGTTCCGGGTCAGCTTGTCGTAGTGGCTGTTGGTGTAGATGTTGCCGTTGGCCTGGTCCTGGCCGTTGACCTGGGTGTAGCTGTCGACGCCGCTATAGACGTCGGCGTTGGCGTATCTCTGGTAGTTGACGCCGGCGACGAGGCCGAACTGCTTGTCGCGGCCGAAGGTCGTCTTACCGGCGGCGTAGACGCTGCCCGAGGGGCCGTCGTTGACGCGGCTTTCCTGGTCGTAGCGGCCCAGCCGGCCGCCGAGCGTGAGGTAGGGCTTCGCCCCGCCGTCGAAGGCGCGCAGGGTGCGCAGGGCGATATGCCCGCCGATCGCGTTGTGATCCTGGTCCGGCGACACCGTCTTGTAGACGCTGGTCTCCTTGACGATGCCGGCGGGGAACATGTTGATCTGGGCGCCGCGATTGTTCTGGCTGCTGAACCAGATCGGATTGCCGTCGATCTCCATGCTGTTGTAGCGGGAATCAAAGCCGCGGATCGACGCGTAGCCCGCGTCCGACGTGCCATAGAACGCATCGGCGCTGACCCCGACCACCCGCTCTAGCGCCTCCGGCAGCGTGGTATCCGTCGTGCGCTCGATATCGGACGCCGTCACCGCGTCGACGGTGACCGCCGCCGTGCGCTTGATGTCCACGGCGCTCGTGTCGATCGAGCGGCGCGCGGTGACCACGACGTCGCCGACATTCACGGACTCCGAGGCGCGCGAAGCCTCAGTCTGCGCCGTCGCCACGCCAAAGACGGTGGTCTGCAGGGCCAGGGCCAGCGTCACGGCGCTCGCCGATCCGGTCAGCTTCTGAATGTGGGGCATGGCGGCTCTCTTCTCGGCTCGTTGGTCAGGCTCCCCTACACCCGCGCCGTGACACTTATGTTAAGTGACTAAACTTAATTACTACCTTGATCGCGTCCGTGGGGAGTGAGATGGGCCAGCCATGATCAGCTCTTCCCGACTGACGACGGGGCACCGGCTGGTGCTCGACAGCATCCTGCGCCACGGCCCGTCCTCCCGCGCCGAGATCGCGGCGCGCACCCAGTTCACGCGCCCGGCCATCACTCAGATGGTTCAGGACCTGGCGGACATGGATCTGGTCGTCGAACACGAAGCGCGCCGGGGGCAGCGCGGACAGCCGGCGCGCCCCGTCGCGCTGAACGGGGCGGCGGGGTTCGCGGTCGGGGTGAACTTCTCGCTGACCTATCTGGAGATCGCCGTCGTCGATCTGGCGGGGGTGGTCGTCCTCACCCATCAGGCGCCGCTCGCCGACCATTCGCCCGAAGCCATCGCCACGGTGGTTCAGCAGGAGCTAGGTCGCTTGGCGCCCGCCCGGGGACTGGACTTCGCGAAGATGGTGGGCATGGGCGTTTCGCTGCCCAGCGACTTCTATCCGGACGGCTCGCTGGCCACGCACATGGCCTTTCCCAATCTGAAGGGCGACGATCTCGAACGCCGATTTGGCGGCGACATCGGGGTTCCGATCTTTCTGGAGAACGACGGCCGCGCCTGCGCGATCGGCGAGCGCGTGGTCGGCGCGGGACGAGGCCACGAAACCTTCATGCTGGTGCACCTGGGCCACGGCATCGGCGGCGGCCTGATCATCGACGGCAAGCCCTATCGCGGCGCCTTCGGCAACGCCGGGATCCTGGGCCAGTTCTATCCCTATGGCGAAGCTCGTCCGTCAGGCCTGGACCTGCTCGAAGCCCTGCGCGCCGAGGGCCATGCGGTCGCCGACTTCGACGAACTCGACAAGCTCCCAGCTAAGGCGCGCCCGGTGCTGGACGCCTGGATTCAGCGCGCCGCGGATCAGCTGACCAAGGTGCTCTTCCAGGTGAGCCGGTTCTTCGGCCCGGAAGCGGTGATCCTGGCTGGACGCCTGCCGCCCGACATAACCGCCGCCCTGGCTGAGCGGATCGACTTCGAGCGTGTGCGCCCGCCGATGGACGACCTGTCGAACGCGCCGGTCCTAGCCTCCGGCCAGGGCTCCATCGCGGGCGCGATCGGCGCGGCCTGCGTGCCGATCTTCAACCTGCTGCTGCCCGTGGGGCGGCGCGCCTAGAGCCGCGATCACGCGCTCAGCTGAGATAAAATTGGCGCTTGAAGGCGAACATATCGGCCAGGGTGCAGTATTCCGGCGCGCCCAGTTCGATCACCGGACAGCGGCGAGCCAGGTCCTCGCGCCAGGTCCTCAGCGCCCGACGGTAGTCGGCGTCCTCCGCCGGGGTGAGCCAGCGGCAGAGATAGCCCAGCGTGATGTGGAAACGATAGGCGTCATGCCCGGGCGAGCGGATCCCCAGCGCCTGGGAGAGGCGATCGCGAAGCCGGGTCAGCTTGGCCTGCTCGGCGGTGTCGACCGGCAGCAACCGGATGGTCAGCGGCCGTTCGCTGGCGGCCGGTTCGGCCAGATTGACCCGCATGCGCAGCGGCAGGTCGCAGTCGAGGCGGAAGGCCTTCAGCCGCTCGCCCAGCAATCGGTCGCATTCGGCCATCGGCAGGTCGAGCGGCAGATCCGCTGGCCACAAACCCGGCTTCCTGTCCTGGTCGTTGGCCCCGCCGAAGATTGTCATGTGATAGCTGGACGGCGGAAGCGCGGTGACCTTCGCGGCGAAGGGATGGGCGAGTAGCTGACGGTAGATGTCCAGCAGCCCGTCGAAGGTCTCCGAGCCGGGGCCTTGCTGAGGTACGTGGCAGATGATCGTATTGCCGCCAAACGGCTTGACGCGGCCATCCGCGTAAAACTTGCGGCCCACATCGGGCGGATAGGCGCTCCGCTGATCGGCGCGAGCGATGCTTCCGCCAAGGGCGGCGGCGGGAAGCCCCGCCGCCAGGAGCGCGCGGCGCGACAGCGCCAGGGAGGAAGAACCGGTCACGATCAGAACCTCGCCGACACGCCGATCATGATGGCCCTGGGCTGCTTGATCCGCGCCACCGGGATTTCCTTGTCCAGGCCCATGTTGGTGTCCACGCCCTGCCCCGTCAGGTTCGAGCCGTCGATCCGCACGGTGTAGACGCGGTTCAGCTCGTAGGACAGCGACGCATCGATCTTGTCGGCCGGCAGCACCCAGCGGATACGATAGAAGTTGGCCAGGCTGGTGGTGCCGTTGCCTGTATAGCGCTCTTCGGTCATCTGGTCGGTGTGGTTCCAGGCCACGCGGGCGCGCAGCTTGTCACCCTCGTAGAAGACCGAGAGGTTGGTGGCGTATTTGGGCTGGCCCGGCAGACCGTCCAGGGTCTTGGGCGTTCCGTCCGCCAGCTTGATCGGGAAGTCGGTCTTCGAGGCGATGCCGTTGAAGTTGAACCCGAAATTCCCCAGGACGCCCGGCAGGAAGGTCAGGTACTTGATCAGATTGACCTCGACGCCCTGCGTCGTGGCGGCCTCGTCGGCGTTGACCGCCGTCGTCAGCACGCCCGAGACAAGGGTCCCGCCGCCCACATCGATGTCGGCCGCGCGCCCCAGCGAATAGATCTCGTTCTGGATCCGCTTGTGGAACAGGGCCAGCGAGGCCATCCCCTTGCCCTCGTCCAGGTACCATTCCAGCGAGACGTCGAAATTGTCGGAGACCCGCGGCTTGAGGTCCGGATTGCCGGTCGTCAGCTTGGGCAGCGAGGCGTCGGCCAGGTTTAAGGAGCCGCCCAGCAGCGCCATGTCGGTCAGCTTGGGCCGGCCGATCGTGCGGCTGTAGGCTGCGCGGATCTTCTTGTCGGGCGCTAGGTCATAGATCGCCTGAACCGACGGCATCCAGTGCGAATAGTCGCTGGAAGCGGCCACGGGGTCATAGGTCGTCTTGCCGGCCTTGGTCGTGGCGCGGAAGCCCGTGGTCTCGACGTCGGTCGCCTCCAGCCGCACGCCGCCCTGAACCGTCCAGCGGTCGGCCTTCCAGCGCGCCGCACCGTAGGCGGCGTAGACATCCTCCTGGATCCAGAACGCCCTGCTGTAGGCGCTGGCTGTGTCGACGGTCTTGGGAACGGTCGACAGATAGCGGTCCAGCATGTCGATCAGCTTGCCCTGGTCGATGACGAACATCTGGCCGGCGTCGCAGTTTAGGGCGCAGATGCGGCTGGTCGAAACGACATCGGCCAGGGTGTATGGCATGCCGGTCTGATAGGACTTGGCGTAGTTCTCGCCGTGCTGCCGCCGGATCGCGCCGCCACCGAACTCGAAACCCAGGCCGGTGTCGCGGGCGTCCATGTTGTAGGCCGCCTTCAGCCGGCCCTCGTAGTTGCGGCCGTCGGTCTTGTAGCGCTCGTCATAATGCTGCGGATTGGAGGACCCGGTCCCGCCGACATAGGCGCTCAGCTTGTCGTAGGCGGCCTGGTTGACCGGCGTGAACGCCACCTCGTCGTCGCTGACATCGTAGCGGAACGACAGACCGCTCTGGCTGAAGTTGTCGCTGATCTGCGGGTTGTTGTAGGTGGCCCGCGAAGCGGCCAGCTTCAGGCCCAGCTTCCAGTCGCCGGCCTGGTAGTCGACGGCGCTTTGCAGGCCGTAGACCTTGCGGTCGAACAGCAGCTTGAACGAACGAACATTCTGGGCGACGTCCCCGGGCGAGGTGGCGCGCGGCGAGAACACGCCCGAGGTGGCGGTCTGGTTGCTGACCAGGGCGCTGGAGCCGATGCTGGCGATCATGTCGTTGCGCAGCGACTTCTCGTTCTGGCCGAAATAGTAGCCAGTCGTCCGCACGCTGAGATTCTCGCTCGCGCGCCAATCGAGGACGCCCATCAGCGAGCGCCGCTCGCGGGTGTTGTCATACGCGTACCAGCGCCGCTCGACCGGCGTCGGACCCGCGCCGACATAGGGTTGGCCGGTGTTCTTGCCGCTGACGTCGTACCAATAGGCCGAGCTGCCGCGCTCCAGCTGCGGAATCCACATTTCGCGACGCCAGTACGAAGCGCTCAACATCAGGCCAAATTGCTCGTCCGCGCCGAAGCGTCGGGTGAGGAAGGCCTCGGCCTGGGCGACCGGTCGCTTGCCGCCCATGGCCTTGTCCTGGACCTGGTAGCCCAGCTTGGTCGAGAGCCGCGTCTGGTCCTTGCGAAAGTCGAACGCCCCCGGAATCTTGAAGTTGATCGATCCGCCAATCGAGTGGCCGTCCATGTCCGGCGTGCTGGTCTTATAGACTTCCATGCGCGAGGCGATGTTGGACGGCAGGGTCTCCAGATAGAACTGCCGGCCACCGCCGTTGGTCTGGTTCTGGCTGTCCGGCGAGGCGATCTGCAAGCCGTCCAGGGTCGTGGTGATGTAGTGGGCGTTGAACCCGCGGATGCTCGCGAAACGCGGCTCGCCCTGATAGTCGTAGACGCTGACCCCCGCGATGCGTTTGAGCGCGTCGCCCACGCTGAAGTCGGCCATCTGACCGATATCGTCGGCCGAGATCGCATCCATCACCTGCACGGTGTCGCGCTTTGCCGCGATGGCGTTGCGGTCGGCGGCCCGCTGGCCGGTGACGACGATCTCCTGCACCACTTGCGGGTCTTGTTCCTGCGCCCACGCGCCAGAGCTCATCGCCCAGCCGGCCACGCCCGCCAATAGGATGGATTTCCGCGCCGCCGCCATGGTCGTGCCCCTTCTACGCTTTGTGCGGCGCATTAAGTGACATTATGTCATTTAATATTCATGACAAATCCAATACGGTTTCGCGACGCCGGCTTTTGGCGCGGGCCCGATCAGAAGAAGTGTCCGCTGAATGGCATGGAGGCCGCCCCCAGGGCCGTGGCGTCGCCGACGACTTGCGAGCGCAACAGCGTAGGGAAGGTCCGGTCACGGTCGCGGATAGGGACCGAATAGTACAAGGCCTGGGCGATCAACGCCTCGACGAGCGGCGGCGAGGCCCGGCCGCCGATCACAATCGCCTCGGGATCCAAGGTGGCGGCGATCGCAGACAGGATAGCGTTGAGCTCGGGCGCAGCGCGTTTCGCCCAGGCCTCGATCACCGGCGACGCCGGATCAATCTCGGCCAGCATCTGGTCGATCGAGGCGAAGCTCTTGCCAGTCGCGGCGAACATCTCGCGCAGCAGACCCAGGGTCGGACGATCGCCGCGTCGGTCCGGAGGCAGCAGCCCAGTGAATTCGCCAGCATTGCCGTTGCGGCCGCGCCAGAGACCCTGATCGAGCACGATTCCGCCGCCCAGGCCTCGCCCGACATAGAGATAGGCGAAGCTCGAGAGGGTCTTGCCCACGCCGTACAGCGCCTCGCCCGCGGCGGCGGCGTTGCCGTCGTTGTCGATCCAGATGGGCAGGCCCAGGCGCGCGCTGAACTCGGCGTCCAGGTCGCTGAGCGCCCACTGCTCCATCGCCAGCGGCGTATTGAGCTGGCGGCGCAGACCGGTGAAGAAGCCAGAGGCGGCGACGCCCACCCCGAGTATGCGGGAGCGATCTATGCCCGCGCGCGTCGCCAGAAGATCGAAGATCGCCTCCAGCCGGGCCAGGGCCGCGGACTTGTCGAAGGTCTCGAACGGTTCGCGCCAGTCGTCGCGGACAACGCCGGAAAGGTCAATCAGGGCGATCGACAGCGCATCTTCGGTGATCGACACCCCGTAGGAGAAGGCCGCGTCACGCGCGAGGCTCAGCGGCAGGCTGGGCTGGCCGCGGCCCGCGACGATGCGGGCGCCTTCGGTGACCAGACCGCGATCCAAAAGGTCGGCGATCAGGCGCGTCACCGACAACGGCGCCAAGCCGGTCTTGCGCGCCAGCTCCGCGCGGGATACGGGGCCGACCGCGCGGATCAGCGACAGCAGCCGTCGCTCGGTCTCGGTGCAGGCGCGCAACTTCTCGCCGCGAACCGGGCGCTCCTGGAGACGGCGCGATTTCGAGGGCGGCATCCGCTGTCCTGTCAGAGCATCCTTGGCGGTGCGACACCGCTCGCCTTCGGTAAGGCGATTGAAGCGTCAGGCCAAGGGGCTAGGAGGCCCAAGGCCCCAGGCCGAGACCACGCGGTCGGCTTCGTCGCGGTTGTCGGTGACCACGACGCGGTAGCCGCGGCCACCGGGCGCGACGCGCACGATCACATGCCCCTCCCGCGCCGCCAGCCGGTCGGTCAGCCATTTGTGGGCCAGTTCGTTGGCTGGTGAGAGGCCCGTGGCGAAGACGTCGCGCGGCCCAGGATAGAGCCGCGGGTTCAGCATGTGCGCCAGGACGTCGGAGCTTGGATGGGCCACGTGCCAGGCCGGGATGATCCACGCTCGCGGCCTCAGCGCCCGCACAACGTCCGCGCCGGTGGCGTCGAACATGCCGTGGTGGGCGGCGACCGCCACGTCCACGGGTCCGGCGGCCTGGGCGGCCGGGGTCTCGACGTCGCGCCAGGGCAGGGTTCCGTCGGAGCTGTCGCTGGTCAGGTCGCCGGCCGCGAAATAGCCGAAAGCGCCATAGCGGAGGCGGATGGCGACCGAACAGGCGTTCTCGTCGGGAATGTCGGCGGCCGGTAGGCTGTCGACCGCTGGAAAGAGGCGCCGGGTTTCGGTTCCCCGTCCGGTCCAGACCTCGCCATTGGCGGCCAGGTTGCGGATCTCGGCGCCGGGCAGGACAAGCTGGTCCGCCGCCCCGACGCGGAAACGCTCCACCGCTTGCCCAGAACCTATCCGCCTACGGATGAAATCCTGGTAGGCGCGCGTGAACGGCGCGTCGAAGGGCCTGGGATAGGCGTAGTCCGGATAGGCGCGGTCGACCAGTTTGCCGATCGGCAGCGCCTGGGCGACGTCGTAGAGGCCGTCGATGTGGTCCGGATGCAGGTGGCTGACCAGGAAGGCGTCCAGCTTCGCCTCGCCCGTGGCGGACAGATGCCGGCGGGCGTAGCGGCCGATCCATTCGCCGGGTCGGCGGTCGGCGTTGGGACGGGCGTCCAGACTGGCCGGCGGCGGCGTGCTTGAGGCGCCGGCGTCGATCATCAGGCTAGAGCCGTCCGGCCCGATGATCAGCGTCGAGTCGCCCTTGCCGGTAGCGATGTGGTGGATGTCCAGCCCGCCGCGCCGCCAGGGGCGCAGCGGCTGGCCGACGACGTCCTCCTCCGGCGCCGAGGCGGCCGCGCCGGTCAGGGCCGCCGCGCCCAGCAGCAGGCCGCGCCGGGTGAGGTTCATCGCCGCCATCGTCCTAGAACTTCGCCGACAGCATGACGCCGACCGTGCGCGGCTCGCCCAGATACTCGGCCAGCACGCCCTGGGTGGACGGCGTGAGCAGGTAGTCGACGTCGCCGAGGTTCTTGGCCCAGGCGGTCACGGCCCAGCGGCCGTTCTGGCTCTCGTAACCCACCGACAGATTGGTCAGGGCGTAGCTGTCGACATGCAGGTTCGGATCCTTGGTGGCGCCGGTGTAGTAGCCGTCCGTATAGGCCCAGCTCAGCGCGCCGGTCACATAGCCCGCGCCGTTCAGCGGGATTCGGACGTCGGCGGCCAGGGCGCCCTTGTTGCGCGGCGAGGAGCCCAGCGGATTGCCGGTGTTCACCGCCCCGCCCGGGATGACGAAGTTGTCGTAGACGGTGTCGAGCAGGCCGTAGTTGGCCATCAGGTTCAGCCACGGCAGAGGACGCCAGGCGACCTCGACCTCGGCGCCCTTCACCGTCGCCTGGCCGGCGTTGGTGATGGTCAGCACGCGCGTCAGATTGTTGAAGAACAGCTCCTGCTTGTCCTTGTAGTCCATGTGGAAGACCGAGGCGTTGATCCGCAGGGTGTCGGCCAGCCACTGGGACTTCACGCCCAGCTCGTAGTTGGTGACGGTCTCGGGATCGAACGGCTTGGTCAGGGCCGTGATCACCGCCGCGTCGGTGTTGAAGCCGCCGGCGGTATAGCCGCGCGTCACGCTGCCATAGACCGTAAAGTCCTGGCGCGGCTTCCAGGACAGCACGGCCCGCGGCGTCACCTCGCTCCAGTCGGCCTTGAGGCCGTGCGCGGCGAAGCTGCCGGTCGCCGGGCGTACGAAGTCGGTGCGGACCAGCGAGGCGGTCTTCTCGTCGTGGGTGTAGCGCGCGCCGACCGTCAGGTCGAAAGCGGCCGGCAGGTGCAGCGTGCCGTCAACAAAGGCGGCGTAGCTCTTGGTCTTGACCGCCTGGTCGGTCAGCACGTCGGATGAGGCCGCGCCGGTGACGGCGGCCAGGCCGCGCGTGCGCAGCTGGCGCTTGGCGTCCTCGTCGGCGAAATAGACGCCCGCGACCAGATCGCCACGCTCCCACTTCGGACTGGCCCAGCGGACCTCCTGCGAGAACAGGCTCACATCATCCACGTCACGATTGACGCTCTGGGTGTTGGTTCCGGCTAGGAAGCGGTAGCTGGCGCCTGTGCCCGAATAGTCCTCGCCGGACTGCGACCAGCGGTAGCCTGTGATGGCGGTGACCTGGCCCACCGGCGCGCTCCAATAGGTCCGCGCCGAGGCGCCCCACTGGTTGCGGGCGAAGCCCTGGACGTAGCCCAGCTCCGAGGTGCGGCGATCGCCGTCCGAG
This sequence comes from Caulobacter sp., assembly GCA_041905125.1. Lineage (GTDB taxonomy): Bacteria > Pseudomonadota > Alphaproteobacteria > Caulobacterales > Caulobacteraceae > Caulobacter. The sequence goes on from JAYRLX010000004.1 coordinate 26,554, forward strand.
CCGGCCGCCTTCGAGGACAGGGTGCGGCCGCCGTTGTGGTCCTCGGCGTAGTCGGCGCCCAGCAGCACTTCGACGTCATCGTTGAGGCGCACGCGCGCCTGCGCCCGGAGGTTCTGGCTGTCGAGATCGTCCTGCTCGCGTCCGGTCAGGCGATCGCGGCCATAGCCGTCGTGCTTCTTGAGCGAACCGGCCAGGCGAAAGGCCAGATTGTCGCCGGCGGGAATGTCCACCCGGCCATCGACTTGGCGCAGGTCATAGTCCCCCGCCCCGACCCGGACCGAGCCGGCCTGAACGCCGAAGCTCGGCTTGCCAGTGTCCAGCACGATGGCGCCGCCGGTGACGTTGCGGCCGAACAGCGTGCCTTGCGGCCCCTTCAGCACCTGCACCGAGCTTAGGCCATAGAGCTCGAAGGTCGCGGCGCTGTTGCGGGGAATAAAGAGGTCGTCGATGACCACGGCCACCGGCTTGTTCGCGCCGATCTGGCTGAAGGTGTTGGTCGCGCCGCGCACGGCGATGGTCGGGCTGGACTGGCTGAACGACGAGACCAGCAGGCCCGGCGTCAGGCGCGAGATGTCGCGCAGGCTTTCCAGGCGATAGGTCTCGACCGCGCGGCCCGAAAAGGCGGTCAAGGAGATAGGAACGCCCTGGGCGGCTTCCTCGCGCTTCTGGGCGGTGACGATGATGGTGTCCAGCGCGGTCGGTTCGGCTTCCGCGACGGGCCCGGCCGGCGCCGCGACCCGGCGCAGCACGATGACGCCGTTGCTGTCGGAGACGATCTCCAGCCCCGTGCCCTCGAGCAGCTTGCGCAGCGCCGCGCGGGCGTCCATGGGGCCCTTCAGGGGCTGGGTGCGGACGCCTTCCAGGCCATCGGCCGGCGCCACCACCTGCAGGCCGGCCTGCCGCGCGAAGGCCGAGATGGCTGAGGCCGCGCCCTGGGCGGGCACGTCGAAGGTGCGCTGCTGGGCGGACGCCGGCAGGGCGCAGGCCAGGAGAGCCAGAGCGGCCGCGCCGCCGGCCAGGGTTTGCTTCGTCGTCATGTGATTGCCCCGAAATCCGCCGGTCCCGCGCCGGCCTCATGGGGGTGGAGCCTCGACGCCGAAACTCCCGCCATGCCGTCCTCGAAAAAGTTCAGCCGCGCGTCTCTAACCGCGCGAAAGCCGCACGCCGTCGGCCTCGGTCGTTACCCGCAGCCCAAGGCTGAGGGCCGCCGCCTTGGCGAAGCCGTCGGGGTCGCTGGCCGAGAAGAGGCCGGTCATCTTCAGACCGGCGATCGTGGGATCGTCGATGACGATGCGGCGGTCGGAATAGCGGGCGAACTCGTCGGCCGCCTGGCCAAGGGTCAGGCCGTCCAGGTCGATCTGGCCCTGCCGCCAGGCCATGGCTCGGTCGACGGCGGCCGCGCCGACCGCCGTCGGCGCCAGCACCCCGGCGCTGGCCACCCGCACCGCATGCTCGGCCGCGAGGCGCACCGGCTTTCCCCCGGCGCCGCGCCAGACCTCGACCACGCCCTCGCGGACGATCACGCCGACCTGGCCGTCGGCGTGGGTCCGGACCGTGAAGCTGGTGCCGACCGCGCGCACCCGCACATCGCCGGCCACCACCACGAAGGGACGGGCCGGATCCTTGGCGACGTCGAACAGGGCCTCGCCGCGCAGGAGGTCCACGCGCCGCATCTTGCCGTCGAAGGCGGCCCGGATGGCGGTGTCGGTGTTCAGGGTCACCGCCGAGCCGTCCGCCAGCGGCGCGCGGCGAATATCGCCCTTCGCGGTGGTCACCCGGCCCTTGAGGCTGAGCGCGCCATAGCCGACCGCCCCAACGACAGACGCGGCGGCCAGCACACCGCCCGTGGCCAGAAGGCGGCGGCGGTCGGCGGCCTTAGCGGCGGCGCGGGCGGCGGGATGGGCCGAGGGGGCGAAGTCGGCGCCCAGGCCGGCGGCGCGGTCCAGATGCGCATTGACAGCCAGGGCCTTGGCATAGGCGCCGGCCCGGCGCGGATCCTGCGCCGCCCACGCTTCCAGGGCGGCATGGTCCTCGTCCGACAGCGGCCCCCGATCGACGCGCGCGGCCCAGGCGGCCGCGGCGGCGTCAATGTCGGCGCTGCTGTCTCGGGTCGTGGTCAAGTTGGCTCGGGTCCTGGTCGGCTTGGTCACTAGATGCCTGGAAGCGTCCGTTTCCGCCACGCCCCAATGCATTCATCAGCACACCGATGCCTTTTCCGACGTGCTTCTCGACAGTGTTCTCCGAGACGCCCATGCGCCGGGCCACCTCGCGCTGCGACAGGCCATGGACCTTCCGCAGAGTGAAGGCCTCGCGGCACTTGGCCGGCAGGCCGGCGATCAGGGCGGCGATACGGCTCAGTTCCTGACGGTCGGCCGCCACCGTCTCGGGCGAGGGCTCGCCACTGGGGGGCTCCAGCCCTTCCGCCTCGGCCAGGGCCTCGAAGGCGACGATGCGGCCGCGGCGCAGCGCGCGCAGCACCACCGACTTGGCGACCTCGAACATGTAGGTGCGGCCGTTGACGATATGGTCGACGCGCTCCAGACCCGCGAGGATCGCGTACGTTTCCTGGACGATGTCGTCGACGTCGAGCCCCGCCAGCGAGCGCCTCGCCAGCCAGGCGCGCAAGGCCGGCTCGTGCGGCAGGGCGTTGCGCGCCAGCCAGATCGCCCGCTCATGTGTGGCCAAGGTCATTAGCCTAGCTTGCTAGCAGTCGATTGTGACAGCCAGCCGCAAGCGCGACGGCGACGATCTTTGGATCGCGATGCGAACAAAGACGGCGCTTAGGTCGAAGATGCGCTTTCCGAGCTTCTCCGCGGCGGGATCGTGCGCAGGAAATGGTCCACCAGACCGGCGCCGTCGACCTTCGAAAGCACACTCAACTGGGGATCGCCGTCGACGATTACGGTCTGGCCGTGGCGTTCGCCGCCACGGGTGACGCCGACGCCGGCGATCTTGGCGGTGAAAAGTTCGGGGACAGTAAGGCTCACAAGCGCGGCGACGTCGTGCAGCGGGCAGCCGTCCAGTCCCTCGTGCGCGGCGTAGGCGGCCGCGTAGTGCCGGGTGACCGCTTCGACGAAGTCGCCTGCGGCGCGGGCGCTCGCGGTCGACAGCACGCACGATCGGGTGGCGTCCAACGGCACCAGGGTGATCGGCCAGAACGCGGCGAGCACCGCCGCGGCTGCCTCCGCGTCGTTATGGATGTTGGCTTCGGCGTGGGGCGTGACATTCCCGCGCGCGAAGGCGCCGCCCATGATCGTCACGCCCGCGACCAGGCTCGCGATGTCTGGGGCGGCGCGCAGGGCCAGGGCAAGGTTGGTGAGCGGGCCGATCGCCACCAGGGTCACCGCGCCGGGGTGGGCCCGGACCAGCTCGATGATGCGCGCGGGGGCCGCTCCGGCGTCCGCCGTGGGCAAGGCGGGCCCCGATAGGTCGATGCCGCCGAGCCCGTTCTCGCCATGCACATGGACCGGCGAGGCCCCGCGCTGGCCGTTCAACGGCCCCTCCGCCCCACGATGGACTGGCGCTGAAAGGCCCAGCCGCTCGCGCAGCCACAAGGCATTGCGGGTCGTGGTCTCGACGTCGGCATTGCCGAAGACGGTGGTGATCGCCAGGAGCTTCAGGTCGGAGCGGGCGCTCAGATAGAGCAGAGCCAGGGCGTCGTCGACGCCGGGGTCGGTGTCGAGGATGACCAGCCTGGGCGAGGCGGTCATCCGTAGACCGCGCGACAGACCGCCTCGCACTTGGTGAGATCGAACGCGCCGTCCGTCCGCACCCGCGACTCCATGTCGATCCAGTAGAGGGCGCCGGCGGGCGCGGCGATGCGGGCCAGGATCTCGACCACGGTGTCCGGCCCGATGCCGCCCGAATAGCCGCAGAAGGCGCCGTCGGGGCCGGGCGGGGCCGGCCAGCGATCGGGCCTGACGCCGGTTCCGAACGAGACGTCGAACAGCCAGTCGACGCCCGCCTCGCCCGGGAAGTCGGCCTGGCATTGCAGCACCGTGCGCACACCCTGCCGGCGACCGTAATCCCGGGCGGCGGCGACCTGCGCGGCGTCGCTGCCTTGGAAGCCGTGATTGACCTGAGCGCGCTGGACGCCCGCGGGCGGCGGCGGCGCGCTCATGGGATCACTGACGATCGCCCGCGCCGCAGCGCCGCAGATATGCGCCGCCCAACGCAGGTCGCGCGCCGCCAGGAGGGCGTCACGGACGGAAGCGGCGGGAAAGAGCGCCTTATCCTCCTGCTCGGCGTCGACCAGCACGCCCCATTCGATCGGATAGCGCGCCGAGAGCCGCCGCATTCCCGGCAGCAGATCGAGGCGATCAACGCCGGTGAACGCGATGAAGACAGGCGGCTGCATAGGGCCTTCCAGAAGCAAAATGTCCTTGCAAACTAGCAAGTGAAACGTTTCAGTCAAGCGCGGCGAGAGGAGTTCGAAATGGCGTCAGTGGTGGTCGCGGGCTTCGCGACGATCGACTACGTGGTCCAGGTAGAAGGCGTTTTCGCCGGCCGCGGGACGCGGCTGATGCGCGAGGCAGCCTGGCCACGAGCGGGCGGCGCGGCGCTCTACGCCAGCGCGGCCCTGGCCTTGGCCGGCGTCGAGGCCGCGCCGCTGACCTGGATAGGCGACGACGCCGACGGGGGCGCCTATCTGGTCGCGTGCCGCAAGGCGGGCTTGCGCGTGGACGGCGTGGAGGAGATCGAGTCCGTCGCCTCGACACGCTGCCTGTTGATCTACAACGCCGATGGAACCTATGGCTGCCTGTTGAGGCCCGGGAACGCGTCGCTGACGGATGCGCAACAGGGGCTGGCCGCTTCCGCGGCGTGGTTAGTGATCACCGCAGGGCCGCCGGCCATCTCGCGCCGCTTGCTGGACGGGGTGTCGTCGGACACGGGCCTGGCGTGGATCGTCAAGGACGACCCGGCCTGCTTCCCGGCGGACCTCGTGGCGCGCCTCGCGGATCGGGCGGACGTCGTATTCTGCAACGCCGGCGAGCGCGCTGAACTGGAAGCCGGGCGTGGCGCCACACGCCCGGCCGGTCAGGTCGTGTTCGAGACCCGGGGCGCCGCGGGCGTGCGGGTCGAGGCGGATGGCGACGCCTTCGACCTTCCGGTCGAGCCTCTGGACGTGACCGACGCCACCGGCGCCGGCGACACCTTCGCGGGCGGAGCGCTGGCGGTGCTCGTCGCGGGCGGATCGCCTCGCGAGGCCGCTCTGGCGGGCGTCGCGGCGTCGCAGGCCTTGCTCAGGCGCCGACCAGTCCCATGATCGTGGCGGTCAGGCAGATGGTCAGGAAGGCCGCCGCCAGCGCCTTAAAGCCCAGCTCGACCACCTCGCCGACCTTGTCGGGCGCCATGGCCGACAGGCTGCCGATCAGGATCGCCACGCTGCCGACATTGCCAAAGCTTCCCAGGGCGTAGGTCAGGATCAGGAGACTCTTGTCGCTCAAGGCGCCTGGCGGAAGGGCCATCATGTCGCTGTAGGCGACGACCTCGTTGGCGGCGACCTTGGTGCCCAGGATCGCGCCCACGGTCTGGAGGTCGGGCAGAGGCGCGCCAGTGAGCCAAACGATTGGAGTCAGCAGCCACCCGAGGATCGCGCCGAGGGTCAGGGGCGCGCCGGCGTGCGGCCAGAAGGACGAGGAAAGCGCGGCCAGGCCCATGTTGATCAGGGCGATCAAGCCGACGAAGACGATCAGCAGGCCGGCGATGTTCAGCACCATCTTCACCGCGTCCAACGTGCCGAAGGTCAGCGCTTCCAGGCTGCTGCGATAGGGACTGGCAAGGATGATCGGTTCGTGCGCCAAGCCCGCTTGGCTCGTGAGGGCCTCGCCGGGAATGATCAGCCGTGCCATGCCGATCGCCATCGGCGTGCTGATCAGCGAGGCGATCAGCAGGTGGCTGAAGGCGTTCGGCACCTTGGCCGAGATCAGCGAGCCCAGCACGATCATCATCGAGCCGCCGATCACCGACAGCCCGTCGACCATGACGATGAAGATCTCGGCGCGGGTCAGGCGCGGCAAGAACGGCTTGATCAGCAGCGGCGCCTCGACCATGCCCAGGAAGACGCAGGCCGAGGTCGAGACGCCGACGGGTCCGCTGACGCCGAACAACTTGCCGAACGCCCAGGCGGCGGCGCGGACGATCCAGATCAGGACCTTCCAGTGCCAGAGCAAGGCCGACAGCGCCCCGATCAACAGGATGGCGGGCAAGGCCTGGAAGGCGAAGATGAAGGCGGCGCTGGGATCGGCCACGCTGAAGGGCGCCCGGCCGCCGCCCAGATAGCCGAACATGAAGCTGGAGCCGGTCCTGGACGCGGCCTGCAAGGCGTCGACGGCGTGGGTCGCGGCGGCGAAGGCGGCGGTGACGGCGGGAACCTTGGTCAGCAACAGGGCCAGGCCGACCTGGCAGGACAGGGCCACCAAGACGGCGCGCCACGGCGGCGCGCGCTTATTCTCCGACAGCAGCCAGCCCAGGCCCAGGAACGCCACGACGCCCAACAGCGCTCGCGCGGTTTCGTTGTCCGCCATGTCCCCTCCGACCGTGCGTCGCGACCCTATAGAGTGAAACGTTTCAATTAAATAGACCCATATCAGGCATGATCGCTCTATGCCGTCGACCTCGATAGACGCTTCCCGAAAGCCGGTCTGCGCGAGAAACGCTCATATTCTCAGGGAGTGACGCCATATCAAGCAGGCGAAACGCGGCTCTCGTCCGTGATGAAACTGTCATTGAAATTGAATATGAAACGTTTCACTAGTTTGTTCCGACACCGCTGAAGCGGTTCGCCTTGAGGGGGCTTTGAGCATGAGGATGTCCACCTTGCTGGTTTCGAGCGCGCTGTGCTTGGTCATGGCCGCGCCCGCCCTGGCCCAGACCACCGCGCCGACCGCCGACACCGTCGACGAGATCGTGGTCACCGCCGAACGCTTCGGCTCGGGCCTGACCCGCGCGACCTTCACGATCGGCGCCGAGGACATCCAGGAGCGCCCGCTGGGCGCGGAGATCACCCAGGCCCTGGTCAAGGTTCCGGGCGTACAGGTCTCGACCGGCGACGCCCGGGGCGGCAGCTTCTCGTTCGAAATCTACATGCGCGGCCTCAGCGACGAGCAGATCGGCCTGACCCTGGACGGGATCCCGACCGGGGACAGCCGCTTCAACGGCGGCTCGCCGCCGCAGCGCTTCATCGAAAGCAGCAATATCGGCAAGATCACCGTCTCGCAGAGCGCGGGCGATATCGGCGCGCCGTCACGCTTCGCCCTGGGCGGCTTCATCGACTTCGTCACCGACGCCCCGCGCAAGGACTTCGGCGCGACGGTCGAGGCGGGCGTCGGCTCTTTCGACTTCCGCCGGATCTACGGCCGCGTCGACAGCGGCGAGATCGCGCCGGGACTGTCGGGCTATCTGACCTATTCGCACCAGGAGAACGACGTCTGGGCCGGGCGCAAGAGCCGGGGTTCCGAGCGGGATCACTACGAGCTGAAGGTCGTGAAGGCGTTCGACAACGGCTCGTTCCTGAAGGCGCGCGTCTCCTACAACGATCAGACCGACAACGACTTCAACATCGTCACCAAGGGCGAGTTCGAGGCCGCGCCGCGCAGCGACCGGGCGCTGGACGCCACCACCGGCATCCCCGCCAAGGACGTCGACTTCGGCGGCGCCCTGGGCGGCTGGCGCAAGGACTGGCTGACCTACGCCAACAGCCACGTCGTGCTGAGCGATGCGCTGAGCCTCGACATCAATCCCTACTACCAGTCGCTGAAGGGCGAGTCGTTCCGCTACCAGGACCGCCAGCGCATCCTGACCGGCGGCGATCCGCGCGCGGTGACCGCGTACAACGCCAACGGCGGCGCGGTGCGCCCAACCTTGACCACGCTGCGCAACAGCAACGTCGCGGGCGGCCCGGCGGACATGCGCGTGACGCCGCGCGACCGCGAGCGCTACGGTGTGACAGGCGAGCTGAAGGCCCGCCTCGGCGGCCACAGCTTGCGCTTCGGCGGCTGGTGGGAAGGCGGCGACTCCACGGAGAAGCGTAACTTCTATCCGATCCTCAACTCGGCCCAGGGCATCGCCTACGACCGCTCCAAGCTGAACTATGTCGAGTATGAGCGAACCGCCTCTGTCGAGACCACGATGCTGTACGCGCAGGACGAGATCCGGGCCTTCGACGACCGGCTGAAGGTGGATCTGGGTCTGACCTGGTACAATGTGAAGTACGACGCCAAGTCGCCGCTGGAGTACAAGGCCAACGTCAAGTTCTCGCAGCACTCGGACCTCAATCCGAAGCTCGGCGCCACCTTCCAGCTGGCCGACGCCTGGGAGCTGTTCGGCGGCTACGCGAAGAACTTCGCCGGCATTCCGGAGGACGCCTTCCTCGGTTCGACGGCGGTGATCAGCCCCAAGGACCTCGATCCGGTCGCCACCGAGAACGTCGACCTTGGCCTGCGCTACGTGAAGCCGAACCTGGCCTTCTCGATCCAGGCCTACGACGTCTCGCTGAAGAACAATGTCGGCATCGTGCCGCGCGACCCGACGGCGGCGCTGGACCCCGACGAGGTCGTGCGCGGCAACGTGGCGACCAAGGCGGTCAACATCGCCGGGATCAAGACCAAGGGCGTGGAGCTGACGGGCTACTACGACTTCGGCGCCTTCGATCTCTATGGTTCCTATTCGCGCCAGGACGCCAAGCACGACGATCCGGCAGTCGGCAGCGCGGCGCGCAAGGCCCTGGCCGCCGTGGCGGTGATCGGCGGCGCGGGCGTGCGCGACATCCCCAAGAACAGCGCGTTCGCCCAGGTGGGTTGGAAGCCGCTGAACGGCCTGAAGCTCGACGCCAATGTCCGCTATGTCGGCGACCGCGTCGGCGGGCACATCGTGGCCCCGACCACCTTCCAGGAGATCGGCGTCGAGACGATCGACGGCTACACCCTGGTCGGCCTGACAGCGACGTATGACCTCAAGCGCCAGGGGCTCCCCGATCTACGCTTCCAGTTCAACGTCGATAACCTGTTCGACGAGACCTACATCGGCGCGGTCAGCGGCTCGACGGCGACCCAGCCGGAGTTCGGCTACGCCGCCGCGACCCCGAACAACCGCACGCTCGACCGCTACTTCGTCGGCGCGCCGCGCACCTACACCCTGTCGGTGCGCGCGCGGTTCTGACCAAGACGCGGGACGCCGCTCACCCCTGGTCGGCGTCCCTCGCGGGCGGGTTCTCGCGGCCCGCCCCGATCCCGTTCTTGACGCCCGCTCTGAAAGCTTTCACCTCGTGGCCAGACCACGGAATCCGCGCATGGCAAAATCCGATCCGCCCTCCCACGATCCGTCGCCTAGGTCCGCCTTGGGGCGACGGGCGACCTTGAAGGAGGTGGCCAAGGCGGCCGGGGTTTCCCTGGCCAGCGCCTCCTACGCTATCAACGGCGCGGGCTCGGTCGGCGAGACCACCCGCGAGCATGTGCTGAAGGTCGCGGCCGAGCTGGGCTATCGCCCCAACCAGAGCGCCAAGGCGATGAAGACGGGCAAGACCGGCGCGATCGGCCTGATCCTGCCCGACCTGACCAACCCGTTCTTCCCGAGCCTGGCGCAGGGTGTGATCCAGGCCGCGCGGGCCCACGGCTACAGCGTCTTCCTGACCGACACGGAGGGCTCCGACGAGGCCGAGCAGCGGGCGGTGAACCTGCTGATCGACCATGGCGTGGACGGCGTCATCTGGTTCCCGATCGCCGACGACGGCCCGGTGGGCAAGCTGATCGAGGGCGTGCCGACCGTGGTGCTGGACCGCAACCTGCCCGGCTACGACGTCATCCAGGCTGACTACGCCGAGGGCGGACGCCTGGCCGCCGAACACCTGATCGCGGCCGGCCATGTCGACATCGGGGTCATTTCCGGACCTCACGCCGCCTCCAGCGCCCGCCAGCGCGCCGAGGGGGCCATCGCCGTCGTCCAAGAGCGCGCCAACCTCGTCTGGCACGTCCACAACGCCTTCTCGCTGGACCTCGAGCCCGCGGTCACCAAGGCCCTGGAAGGTCGCACGGCGACGGCCGTGATCGCCGGCGCGGACCTGATCGCCATCGGCGCCATGCGCCACATCCGCGCCCTCGGCCTTTCCGTGCCCGACGATGTCTCGGTGATCGGCTTCGATGACATCCCCTGGGCCCAGCTGCACACGCCGCCCCTGACCACGATCGATATGCCCGTGGAGGACATGGCCTCCGCCGCCGTCGAGACGCTGGTGCGCCGCATGGCCGCTCGCGGCGAGCCGCGCCGCCGGATCGTGTTCAATGTCGAGCTGGTCGAGCGCGCCTCGGTCCGCGCCTTGAGATGAACCTCGGCGCCGTCCTTGGTCTGGCCCTGGCGCTCAAGCTGGTGGGAACGCTTGATCTGCCCAAGGACCTGAACGTCGACGGCGCGCCGTTCGGCGGCATTTCGGGCGCCGACCACGACCCGCGAACCGGCGATTGGCTGATGATCTCCGACGATCGATCGGACAAGGCCCCAGCGCGGTTCTTCGTCGGACGCCTCGACTATGACGCGCGCGCGGTAAGGGGCTTTCGACTGACCCGGCAGGTTCCGCTGCGCCGGCCCGACGGCTCGACTTTTCCGGCGACGCAGAGCACGTCCGGCGAGCGCGCCGACGCCGAAGCGCTGCGCATTGATCCCGCGACCGGGCAGCTCGTCTGGAGCAGCGAGGGCGACTCGGCGAAAGGTTTCGACCCGTCCCTGCGCCGCATGGATCGCGACGGGCGATGGACGAGCGACATCCGCGCGCCTTCAGCCTTCCGTTTCGATCCGGCGAAGGCCTCAGGCGCACGGCCGAACCTGACCTTCGAGGGCGTGAGCTTTTCCCCTGGCGGCCGTTGGGTGTGGCTCGCCATGGAGGCGCCGCTCATCGAGGACGGTCCGATCAGTACGGTCGCGGGCGGCGGCGTCACCCGCATCTCCCGCCTGGACCGCGCCGGAAGCCTCCAGGCTCAGTACGCCTACCGCCTCGACCCGATCCAGGCCGCGCCCGCCCGGCGAGGCGACAACGGGGTCAGCGAAATCCTGACGCTCGACGCGCGCCAGCTTCTGGTGCTCGAGCGCTCCGGCGTCGAGACCGCCCTGGGTCGCTTCGCCTACCATTGCCGGCTCTATCTCGTTGACGTCTCAACGGGTGAAAACATCGCCGGTCGTCGCAGCCTGGCCGAGGCGCCGGTCCGGGTCCTGGCCAAACGGCTGATCGTCAACTTCGATCGACTACCGGGCGGCGCGGCGAATTTCGAGGCCATGGCCTGGGGACCGACGATTGGCGGCAAACGAACGCTGGTTCTCTTCGCGGACGACAACTTCGCGGCCGCGGAGCCGCAGAGGATCATGGTGATGATCGCCCGCTAGACGCCGGCCGGTGGCCTCATCTGTTAGGTGGTCGCCACACACCGTGTCGGGACCACTTAACGCGGTCTGCGTAAGGCATTGTTTTTTATGAAGAGGCGCAAATCGACAACTTAGGGCCACCACTTAACGCTGGCCACCAAAGGGATGTCGACAACTTAAGACTGGCCCAAAGCCGACAACGGCCTTCGAAGCGTCGCTCAGTGGACGCGCAGCTCGTCGATGGCGTGGACCAAGGCGTCGAGCTGGTCTCGTAGTCCGAGGATGCCGGCGACGGGCAGCAGCGCCTGGCGGCCAGACAGCTCGAGCACCGTACCGAACACCGCGTCGGAGTGGCGAACCAAGGCGACGAGGTTCTCGCCGCTCGGGCCGTTGCGCCCCTCGAACCAGTTGCGGACCGTCCGCTCGTTGGCCGCGGTGATGCGCCCGACCTCTTTGCGCGCCGAAGGGGATTCGCCCCACTCGGCCAGCATGGCCATGGCGATCGATATGGCGAACGGTCGATCATCATGCCCGTTCTCGGCGTGAAAAGATTTTCCTTTTTTGGACTGAAAATTTCGGTCCATTTTCTGAAAGGACATTCACTCACTCCCGCGATTACGCTGACTTTCCGCAAGACCTTTCGGCCCAAAGCCAAGCGTGGTGTGCGTGATGTTGCAGGTAGGCGCGAGCAACGAAGCAGTGATCGAGCGCAAGATCGTGCGCGCCGCCCAGTACGTGCGCATGAGCACTGAGCATCATGAGTATTCGGCCGTGATGGGTGGAACGCCCGGCCTGGATGGACTTGGCGACGCCTGGCCCGCGACAGGCGGCCCGCCCGTGTCCCGTCCCTGTCGCCCCGCCCGCGCCGCGGCGCCCTGAAAACGCCAGCTCGGCCAGGCGTTGTCGCGGTTTTGCGAGAGCCCCGCGATGTCGCCCCAGCCCGTGTCCCCGCCCTCGCCGGTCGCGCTGGTTCGTGCGGCTGCTGCGGACCTGCGGCGCCGACGGGCCAGCGCGTGGCTTCCACTCGCTGCGGCACAATTTCCGCGACGCCTTGCGGGCCGGCGGCGTGGAGTTACCGCTGGCCCTGGCGCTCGGCGGCTGGAAGGTGGAGGCCCGGCGGTTGGGCGGCAGCGTCGCCGAGAGCTATGGCGCCGGCTTCAGCGTCGCGGCTTTGGCCGAGGCGATCGGCAAGGTTCGGTATCCTGGGCTAGAACTCGCCGGCCTATACAGACAAGCCTCGCCGAATTGATCGTCGTGCCCGTCGAAGCGTACTGCGTAGATCGTCTGAAGGACGGACCATTGATTGGCCCGTCCTCCAGTCGAGATAAAAGCCCGCTCCCATCGAGCGCGATACCAAACGTCGGCCGCCCGTCCAGCGACCAAAAAGACAGATGCAGTCGAATATACTGCCCTTCTCTTCAATGACCGACGGGTGGAGAAGCTGCTCAGCGGCAAGAGCAGTCAGCGCAATAGCACGCTGCTTGCTAGTGGTCCCCCTACGGTGCGCCGAGAAAAGGCCCATGTCCGAGTCCGTGAGAGACCGGACAACAATGATCTCCGAAGCGCTCACCTTGATACCGCCGATGCTCGAATACCTGATCCTGCCTCAGCCGCGGCACTGGTCAGCTGACGCTTAAGGCGAGGCCGACCTGCTTCGCCAGCAGAGGCGGGACGGCATTGCCAATCTGCCTGAAGGCCGGGTTCATAGTTCCACAGAAGACAAAACCATCGGGGAACGACTGAAGCCGTGCGGCCTCGCGTAGCGGCAGCGAATGGCTACCCGTTCGTGCAGCGTGTCGAAGAACGCATGGGTATTTTCAACAAAGGCGGCATAGGCGTTTTCATAGGCTTCCTTGTCGACCTCGGTGATCCGCTCGGAGAGCAGGGCGAGGTATGGCCGCGTGAGCGAGGCCCTGTTTGGTGGGGTAACGCGGCGGATGGTTCAGGTAGCTCAACTGCCGCTCGTCCTCGCGCGGTGATCCGATGGCGTGACATGCGTCATCGACCCGATCGAGGGCGCACGTTTTCCTAGGCCAATACGGTTTGTCCTGCCCGGCTGTGCTTGAGGACAAGGCCTGCATTGTCCGAGATTTCGCGCCGACACACATCCAGGCGTCCGAGGCCGTCGGCGATAGTCCGCTGGAATTGGCCTAGTTCATTCAGCAGCCCGGAAAGCGCCTCGCTGGTCTCGAGCAAGCGAGCGCTCTCCACCTTGCCGATGATGCGCGTCACCTCCAGCCCCGCCGCCAGTCGTTTCATCTCCATACAGGCGTGCTGAAATTGCTCGGCCTGGCGCGCCACGGCATGGACGCTTTCCAGGGCCTTTGCGTCGTAGACCGCGCGTTGGTCGCGCAGGGGGGCGATGTCCTCAAGCGCCAGTTCCGGCGCGTCGGGTCCAACACGTTCCTGGGTGAACACTTGCAAAATTTCCGACTGGATCCGGGCTGTGGACAGCAGGAACAACGCCTCGTGCACGGCGCGCTCAACGGCCATTGCCGCCTGGGTAAAGGTTTCGAGATGCCCGGCGAGTTCCGCGACAATCAAGGCGTAGTTCGTCGAGACCGTTTCCACCGCCGCACCCTTTTGACCGAGGCGAACGGCCTGGATCTGCAGGTTCATCGGCATGTACCGGCAGATGTCATAGGCGCGGTCGATCGCTTGCACCTCGGTCACGAGCCTGGAAGCGGCCAAGCCCAGTTCGTCCAGGCGACGGGATCGGGGCTCGCGCGACCGCCCAAGCCGATGATCGCGTCCGTTGAGCTCCTCGATCAAGGCCCGGCTCATAAAGGCTTGGTAGGATAGGAACCCGAGTTCCAGAAGGCTGGCCTCAAGCGCCGCAGCGCTTTCGGTCGGGTCAAGGTTTTCGGCCCGTTCTCGCGCGCGCAAGTGCTCATAGAACGCCTCTACCCGATCAAGCAGCTCGCCTTGCGGCTTGATGCGAACCGACAGGTAGCCGTCCGGGGTGGGGGTCACGATCGCAAACACCCAGTAGAAGGCGCCCTGGCTGGATCGGTTCTTCACATAGGCACCGACGGGGCGTCCTGCCGTGATTTCCCGCCAAAGCAAGTAGAAGACGGCGCGCGGCATATCCGGGTGGCGAATAATCTTGTGGGGCGCGCCGATCAGCGTGCTCCAATCGTAGCCGCTGACGCGCTGGAAGACCTCGTTGCCCGCCAAGATCCGTCCATGCAGATCGGTCCGAGAGAAGAACATCTCATGGTCTTCGAAAGGCTCTTCCTGGTTCAGGATCGTCGATCGATCCAATCCTTCCTGCCGCGCCATCTGTCCCCCATCTGTGCTTTGACGCACAGAGGTAGCCGGGCCGATTCGACGCCGTATTGACGCGGCTCAATCGCCGAAAACGGTGTTCGCTCGAAGCTTTTCGTTGAAGTTGCAAAGCGGCCCGTTATGGAGCGTCCGCGCGGCGGGTTTCCGTCGAGGATCGACTACTCGGTCGTCGCAACAAGTTGAATGTTATTGTCTTTCTGTCAGGAGATCAAAGGCTGCCTGTGCGCCGTCCAGTCCTGGATCGTCGAACCCATTCCGAAGACGTCCTGTCTTAGACCGGCCTTCAGGACATGCTGGCGAGGCACGGCTTCGCGCTGGAAGCCGTGGCGCTCTTGCAATCGCCACCCCTCCCGGCCATTCAGATGGTCCTCTCGGCGAGAATGCCATTGGTCATTGCACGGCTAATTCCCGTCCTGGCGCGAAGCTAGCATTTAAGCAGGGGCTGTCGGTGAGATCAGCGGGCTCGTCTCGGAGCGCCATACCAGCGAAGGATCATCCAGCTAGCTAGGGCGGCGCAAAGCGACGACACAGCTACCGAGCGGAGGCTGGAAAAGAATTGGTTGGGCTCGACCTTTAGCAGGGCGGGGTAACCGCCGACGACGACCACCAGCCAGATAAGGCCAACGGCAAACATAGCCACGACGGCGCCAGTGAGCGCAACTCGGGCCGCCCAGCGGGTCAATGACACGATCACGGTCGTCCTCCGCTAGGCAGTCTGTCGCAGCATCGCGCGAGCCACTGAATATGCCTTTCACGTCCGGAACGAGCAAACTCGCTGCTTGGCCTCCAATAGAGACCTTGTCCCCCGTCAGCACCAATGGCACAGATTTGAGGTTGTGAACTAAGGAGGATCTGGGCTTCGTCGCAGTGACGAAGGAACGAAGATGAAGCCCAGATCCTCCAACGTGAAATTGCCGGCGAAGGCCCCTGCGGAGCAGGTGGTGAAGGACATTCGGCGACAGACGCGGCGCCACTTCTCGGCCGAGGACAAGATCCGCATCGTGCTCGAGGGCCTGCGCGGCGAGGACAGCATCGCCGAGCTGTGCCGCAAGGAAGGGATCGCCCAGAGCCTATACTACACTTGGTCGAAGGAGTTCATGGAGGCGGGCAAGCGCCGCCTGGCCGGGGACACCGCCCGGGCCGCGACCAGCGGCGAAGTGCAGGACCTGCGCCGCGAAGCCCGCGCCCTGAAGGAATGCGTGGCGGACCTGACGCTGGAGAACCGTCTGCTCAAAAAAAGCATGATCGCGGATGGGGGCGACGACGAATGAGGTATCCCGCATCCGAAAAGCTGGAGATCATCAGGATCGTCGAGCAGTCGCACCTGCCGGCCAAGCGCACGCTGGACCAGCTGGGCATCCCCCGCCGGACCTTCTACCGCTGGTACGACCGCTACCTCGACGGCGGGCCCGAAGCCTTGGAGGATCGCCCCTCGGCGCCGAGCAGGGTGTGGAACCGCATCGGCGACGACATCCAGGGTCAGATCGTCGAGATGGCGCTGGAGCACAGCGAGCTGTCACCGCGCGAACTGGCGGTGCGATTTACCGATGAACGTCAGTACTTTGTCTCCGAGGCCACGGTCTACCGGCTGCTCAAGGCCCACGACCTGATCACCAGTCCGGCCTTCGTCGTGATCAAGGCCGCCGACGCCTTCCACACCAAGACCACGCGGCCGAACCAGATGTGGCAGACGGACTTCACCTACTTCAAGATCATCGGGTGGGGCTGGATGTATCTGTCGACCGTGCTCGACGACTTCTCGCGCTACATCATCGCCTGGAAGCTGTGCGCCAACATGCGTGCGCAGGATGTCACCGACACGCTGGACCTGGCCTTGGCGGCTTCCGGCTGCGACAGCGCCACGGTGCTGCACAAGCCCCGGCTGCTCAGCGATAACGGCCCCAGCTATATTGCCGACGAGCTGGCCCAATACATCGAGGCCAACAAGATAAGCCATGTGCGCGGCGCCCCGATGCATCCCCAGACCCAGGGCAAGATCGAGCGCTGGCATCAGACCTTGAAGA
>JAYRLX010000211.1:0-6641 GCA_041905125.1 Caulobacter sp.
AATGGGTCACGGTTGAGCGGAATAAATCGGCTTTAAAGCCTTTGAAGACAAAGACATGCCCTGTACCTGGATGTTCCGTGCACCGCTCAGCCGCGCCATGAAGATTCGCTTAACAGGCGAGTAAAGACGGCGAGAGAAAACCGCGCGCCGCCGAATTTTACCTGCAATTCATGCGAGCGCTGATTCGCGTTTCGCCTTACGCCGCCAGGAGTTCGAAGCTGGCGACGAGGCCGTCGGTCGCGCAATTGGCCAGCCAGATGTCGAACACGCCGGGCTCGACGACCCAGTAGTCGCGGTCGCCTACGAACATCAGGTTCTCGCGCCGCAGTTCGAACCGGACCTCCCGCTCGTTGCCCGGGGCCAGCGACACGCGCTGGAAGCCCTTCAGCTCGCGGACAGGCCGCGTACGGCTGGCTACGCGGTCGCGGATGTAGAGCTGGACCACATGCTCGCCGTGGACAGGGCCCATGTTGCGGACCTTGGCGGTGACGTGCAGCGTGTCGTCCCAGGCCAGCTTGTCCGTGCTCAGACGCAGGTCGCTCACCGCGAACGGCGCGTAGCCCAAGCCGAAGCCGAACGGATAGAGCGCGTCGTTGCGGATCGACCGCCAGCGCGACTTGTACTCCTGAGCGTTCGGATCGGCCGGCGCGGGGCGGCCCGTGGGGCGGCTGTTGTAGAAGAACGGCTCCTGGCCGCTGTCGAGCGGGAAGCTGACCGGTAGCCGGCCAGACGGATTGACCGCGCCAAACAGCACGTCGGCGACGGCGTGGCCCATCTCGCTGCCCAGGAACCAGGTCGCCAGGATCGCCGGCGCGTCGCGGACCGGACCTTCCAGCGCCAGGGCGCGGCCGTGGCGCAGCAGAACGACGACCGGCTTGCCGGTGGCGGCGATCGCCTCGGCCAGGCGCTGCTGGGCCGGCGGGATGCGGATGTCGGTGCGGGACTTGGCCTCGCCGGTCATGGTCTCGCTTTCGCCGACCGCCAGCAGCACGACATCGGCGGCCTGGGCGGCGGCGATGGCCCGCTCGATCCCGCCGGCGATCGGCGCTTCGACGTCGCAGCCGCGCTCGACCACCAGGCTTGCCGGATCGGCCAGCTGGGCCCGCAGGCCGGTGGCCAGATCGACGTTCAGCGACTTGTCGGCGAAGAAGCCGCCCCAGGCGCCCAGGACATTGTCGCGATCGTCCGCGAACGGACCGATCAGGGCCAGGCGCTTGCCCGCCTTGGGAAGCGGCAGAAGACCGTTGTCGTTCTTCAGAAGCACGATGGACTTGGCGCCGGCTTCGCGGCTCAGGGCGCGCAGGGCCGGCGTGGCGGTGCGCGCCTTCTCGGCGGCGGGGTCCAGCGAGCGGTAGGGATTGTCGAAGAGGCCGATCGCTTCCTTCAGCGCCAGCACTCGGCGCACCGAGGCGTCGACCACCGCCATCGGCACCGCGCCCGAGGCGACCAGCTCCGGCAGATAGCGAATGTAGAGGCCGCTTTGCATGCTGATGTCGACGCCGGCCAGGATCGCCAGGCGGGCGGCGTCGCGATCGTCGGCGGCGACGCCGTGGGCGACCAGTTCCTGGTCCGAGGTGTAGTCGGAGATGACCACGCCCTTGAAGCCCCACTCCTCGCGCAGCACGCCGGTCAGCAGGCGCTTGTTGGCCGTGGACGGGACGCCATTCACGTCGTTGAAGGCCGACATCACCGTCATCGCCCCCGCCGCGAAGGCGGCCTGGAACGGCGGCAGGTGGACCTCGCGCAGCGTCGCCTCGGACAGCTCGACCGAATTGTACTCGAGCCCCGCCGTCACCGCGCCATAGCCGGCGAAGTGCTTCGGCGTCGCCAGCATGCTGTCGTCGGCCTTGAGGTCCTTGCCCTGGAAGCCGCGCACGCGGGCGGCGGCCATGACCTCGCCCAGATAGGGATCCTCGCCTGAACCCTCGGCCACCCGGCCCCAGCGCTGGTCGCGAGCGACGTCGACCATCGGCGCGAAGGTCCAGTGCAGGCCCGAGGCGGAAGCTTCCGACGCCGCGGCGCGAGCCGTGCGTTCGGCCAGATGCGGGTCGAAGCTGGCGGCCTCGGCCAGCGGGATCGGGAAGACGGTGCGGAAGCCGTGGATCACGTCGGCGGCGAACAGCAGCGGGATCTTCAGGCGAGAGCCTTCGACGGCCGCCTTCTGGGTGTCGAGGGCGGCCTGGGCGCCCACGCCGTTCATCAGCACGCCGATCCGGCCGCCCTTGATCTCGGCGGTCAGGGTCTGGGCGTTGCGCAGGTTGACCAGCGGGTTCATGTCGCCGATCGGCGGACGGATCATGTCGGCAAAGCAGGAGAGCTGCCCAGCCTTCTCCTCGATCGTCATCTGGGCCAGCAAGGCCTCGACGCGGTCCGAAGCCCGGGCGAAGGCGCGCGGCGCGGTGACGGCGAGACCCGCGAAAGCGGCGGCGCCGGACAGGAATCCACGCCGGCTCGGCCCTTCCGGGCCGCCGTTCGCCGTCTTCAAAACCATGGAATCCCCCGGGGACGCTTTACGAGGCGCGCAAACTCGCCGCTAAAGCTTTCCGGCGCAACCGCGCAGACCTATTCCGCGGCGATCAGTCCCGCCTCGGCCGGGACCTGGCCGGCGTTGTAGGTGTCGAGGTCCAGGATCCCTTCGCGCTTGGCGACGATGGTCGGGACCAGGGCCTGGCCGGCGACGTTCACGGCCGTGCGGCCCATGTCGAGGATCGGATCGATCGCCAGCAGCAGGCCCGCGCCCTCCAGCGGCAGACCGAGGGTCGACAGGGTCAGGGTCAGCATCACCGTGGCGCCGGTCAGACCGGCGGTGGCGGCCGAGCCTATCACCGAGACGAAGACGATCAGGAAGTAGTCCGACAGGGCCAGGTGCACGCCGAAGAACTGGGCCACGAAGATCGCGGAGATCGCCGGATAGATGGCCGCGCAGCCGTCCATTTTGGTCGTGGAGCCCAGCGGCACGGCGAAGGCGGCGTAGGCGCGCGGCACGCCCAGGCTGGTCTCGGTCACGGCTTCCGTCACCGGCAGGGTGCCGACCGAGGAGCGTGAGACGAAGCCCAGCTGGATCGCCGGCCAGGCGCCCTGGAAGAATTTGACCGGGTTCAGGCCATTCAGGGCCAGGATCGTCGGATAGACGACCAGCAGCACCAGGCCGAGGCCGAGATAGATCGCGCCGGTGAAGGCGCCGAGCTGGCCCAGCGTCGTCCAGCCGTATTGCGCCACGGCGTTGCCGAACAGGCCGACCGTGCCGATCGGCGTCAGGCGGATCACCCACCACAGCACCTTGCGTACGATCGCCAGGGCCGAGGCGTTGAACTTCAGGAAGGCTTCGCCCGCCTCGCCGACCTTGAGGGCGGCGACGCCCGTGACCAGCGAGATCACCACGATCTGCAGCACGTTGAACGACAGCGAGGTCGAGGCCGCGCCGGCGTCGCTGATCTTGGTCGAGGCCGCCAGGCCCAGAACGTTGACGGGGACGAGGCCGGTCAGGAAGTCGAGCCACGAGCCGTGGGTCTTGGGCGCCTTGGCCGCGGCGGCCTCGACCGTCGTGTGCAGGCCCGGCTGCAGGATCAGGCCCAGGGCGATGCCGATCAGCACCGCGATCAGGGCGGTGACCGCGAACCAAAAGAGCGTCCGCCAGACCAGGCGCGCGGCGTTCTGCAGCTGGGCAATGTTGGCGATGCTGGCGACGATGGCCGTGAAGACTAGCGGCGGCACCAGGGTGCGCAGCAGCTGGACGAAGATCGCGCCGACCTGGTGCAGGGTCTCGGCCAGCGCGTAGCCGCCCTGCCCTTCGGCCGGCCCGAGCTGGCGAGCCAGCAGGCCCAGGCCCAGGCCGATCGCCATGGCGGCCAGGACCTGGACGCCAAAGCCGCTGATGAAGCGGCTGCTTTTGGGTTGGGCGGCGGCCATGCGCGTTCCTTCGTTCGTCAGACCGTGGAATGTCGTGCCGCGCACTGGGAATTACGACCGAGGTTTTTCGATAGACGCTTTCAGGAAAACTGATCGGGCGGGAAAACCGATCGGGCAAAAAGAAGCCCCGGAAGGCCGAGGCCTTCCGGGGCGCTTGCAGGCAGGTCTCGAAACGTCAGTGGCCGCCGGCCACCGCCTCGTCCTCGATCTCGTGGGTCGGGGCGTTCTTGGACACCAGCGCGAACCACAGGACGTAGACGTAGCAGATCAGCGGGGCGATGAAGGCCAGCGACTTGGAGCCGGTCATCTCCTCGATCTTGGCGAAGGCCAGGGGCAGGAAGGCGCCGCCGACGATGGCCATGCACAGCAGACCCGAGGTCGCCGAGGCCGGGGCCGACGAGCGCTGCAGGGTCAGGGTGAAGATCGTCGGGAACATGATCGAGTTGAACAGGCCGATCAGCAGGGCCGCGAAGGCCGGGATCAGGCCCGTGGTCATCGGGACCGTGGCCAGCAGCAGGTTGATGTCGCCGGTATGGGCGCTCGGGACCATGTCCTTGGTCAGGATGACGACCAGGCTCAGCGCGATCGCGCCCACGGCGACGGCCGTCAGCAGCCAGTAGTCCTTGAAGGACTTCAGCAGGGCCGAGCCGGCGAAACGGCCGATCATGGCGAAGACCATGTAGAAGGTGGTCATCTTGCCGGCCTGTTCGGCCGGGATGTTCAGGATGTGGGCCTGCTCGATGAACAGCAGCAGGTTCAGCGAGATCGCGACCTCCGCGCCGACATAGAGGAAGATGCCGATCGCGCCCAGGTTCGCCCACTTCGACGACAGCGCCGACAGCGGGTTGATGAAGTGGCCGGTCTTGGGGGCCGCCTCGGTGATCTGGCGGCGCACGAAGAAGATGGCCAGGATGAACAGGGCCAGGCCCGCGCCGATCACGAAATAGACGTTGGACACGAAGCCCAGGGCCTGCTCGCGCATGGCGTCGGTGATCGTGATCCCCTTCTCGAAGATCTGGCCCTTGAGCAGGAAGTTCGCGCCGAACCACAGGCCGCAGGCCGCGCCCAGCGAGTTGAACGCCTGGGACAGGTTCAGCCGGAACGAGCTGTCCTCGGGACGGCCCATCGAGGCGATCAGCGGGTTGGCGGCCACCTGCAGCAGGGTGATACCCGAAGCCATCACGAACAGCGCGGTCAGCACCAGGGCGAAGGTGTGCAGCTTGGCCGCCGCAATGGCGATGAAGCAGCCGGCGACGATGCCGCCCAGACCCACCATCACCGACTTGGCGTAGCCGAACTTGGACAGGAAGGCCGCCGAGGGCATCGACATGACGCCGTAGGCGATGAAGAAGGCGAAGCCGGTCAGGCTGGCTTCAACCGGCGTGAGGGTGAAGACCGTCTTCATGGTCTTCAGCAGCGGGTCCAGCAGATTGGTGACCAGCGCCCAGATGAAGAACAGGCACGTCACATAGACGATAGCCAGCTTGGAGCCCCCGCTCTTGGCCGGGGATTTGGCGATCGCGGCGTCGCTCATCGAACGCCTCCGCGATTGAACTTGAGCACCGAAATCACTGGACCACTCCCTAAGCGACGATGTTCGCGAGTCCGTCTTTGCGCGGACGCGCCATTCATTGGAAGCGCGACAACGTTGTCAACCATTTGTATGATTTTTTGCGGTTCCGACGGTCGTTTCGGAACGGAAAACGCCCTCCCCCGCTTGGTCATGGAGAGCGGGAGTTTTCCATGTTGGCGTTGGCGGTTGTGGTGATTTCCGGGGTGTTTGTGCTGGCCGCGATGGCCGGCCTCGCCGACGCGATCGTGTGTCTCGCCTTCGGCGGCGTGAGCCGGCTGATGGGCGAATCGAAGCGCCAAAAGCCGGAGCAGACGCCTGCCCGGAGAATCACCGCTTAGGACGCGCTCAGGCCGCGGCGCGTTGCGGGGCCGGTCGCTCGACACGGAGCGAAGGACGGTCGTACGCGGCGTTCTCATCGACGTCCCAGACGTCGTGGATGCGCTCACCGGCGATGATGTTCTCGGCGGTCAGGACTCCGGTCATCATGGCCCGATCCTGGTCGCCGTAGCGGTGCATGCCGTTGCGCCCCACCAGGTGCAGGCCCGGATAGTGCATCTTCAGGTCCAGGCGGATCATGCGGATATGCTCGGCATAGGCCTCGTCATAGACCGGATAGGCCTTGCGCTGGCGGGCGACGCACGCGTCCTCAACCGCCTCGATATCCATCAGGCCGATGCCGGCGATCTCGGCCTTGGCCTTGGCGATCAATTCGGCGTCGGAAAGGCTCCAGAGGGCGTCGCCCTCGAAGCAGAAATATTCCAGGCCCAGCGCGGCCTCGACGCCTTCGGGGACCATCTCGGGCGACCAGGCGCGCAGGTCGCGCACGCGGCCGACCTGCACCGAGGCGTCGTGGACATAGAGCCAGGTGTCCGGCGGCGCCTTGCGCGGCTTGCCGATCAGCACGACCGTCAGGAAGTCGCGGTACATCAACTCGCCGGCGTGGAAGACGCTCATGGGCGTGGGGCTGATCGACTGCATCAGCTCGCGGACCGGCGCTGACGAAACCACGTTGTCGGCCGTGTAGATTTCCTTGCGGCCGTCGGCGCAGGCGACCGAGACCGTCCAGAGACGCGCCAGCTTGTCGTAGTGCAGGCCATCGACGCGTCGTCCCAGGCGGACGTCGCCGCCCAGCGCGACGATCTTCTCGGCGCAAGCCTCC
>JAYRLX010000212.1:0-2681 GCA_041905125.1 Caulobacter sp.
CCAGGTCCAGGCCGGGCGTGAAGGGCAGGGGCGGCTTCAGCTGGTACTCGCCGCGCGTCATCAAGAGGTCGGGGAAGTTCACGCTGGCCGCGCGGACGCGCACCAGGACCTCGCCGGGCCCGGGGGAGGGCGTCGGGATCTCGCGCACCGCGCAACCGCCGAAGTCGGGCGCCAAGGCCTCGACGACGAGGGCGCGCATGGTGGGGGAAATTGAACTCACGCCCTCTCCTTTAAATCCGACCTCCCCGGCGAAGGCCGGGGCCCAGATTCAGCCTGAGCGGTTTGGGATGATCCGCGATGCGCCTCTCCCAAACATCGGACGCTCGCGGGTTCGATCTGGGCCCCGGCATTCGCCGGGGAGATCGGGTGTTTGGCCTTAAGCCCCCGCCTCGAACGTCTCGCGCACCAGGGTGGCGATCTCACGGCAGGCGGCGTCCGCCGCCGGGATCGCGCCGGTGAAGGCGGTGAAGGCGTGGGCCAGGCTGTCGTAGCGGCGATAGCGCACCGGCACGCCCGCGGCCTGCAGCCGCTTGGCGTAGGCCTCGCCCTGGTCCGTCAGCGGATCGAAGCCGGCGGTGGCGATGACGGCGGGGGCCAGGCCCGAGAGGTCCTCGGTGCGGTCCGGCGACAGGCGCGGATCGGCCGGGTCGGCGTCGGCGCCCATATAGTGGCCCATGAACCATTCCATGGTCTCGCGGGTCAGCGGATAGGCGTCGCCGAAGGTGGTCATGGACGGCGTCTCGCTGGCCACGTCCACGGCCGGATAGATCAGGATCTGGGCCGAGGGCTGGGGCTCGCCCTTGCGCTTCATCTCCTGGGCGACGATGGCCGAGAAGTTGCCGCCCATGCTGTCGCCGCCGATGGCCGGCGGGGCCGCCGAAGCGCCGAAGCGGGCGGTGTTGTCGCGCGCCCAGCGATAGGCGGCCAGCACGTCCTCGAGGCCCGCCGGGAACTTGTGGTCGGGCGCCAGGCGGTAGTCGACCGAGATCACCGCCGTGCGCACGATCCTGGCCAGGATCGAGCAGAAGGCATGGCAGGTCTCGAGGTCGCCGATCACCCCGCCGCCCATGTGGGCGTAGACGATCAGCGGGGCGTGGATGTCCTGGGCCTCGGGGCGATAGGCGCGGCAGGGGATCGGCCCGTTCGGCCCTTCGACCGACAGGCTCTCGGTGCGCACGCCGGGCTCCAGCGGCCCCTGGACGGCGGCCAGGCCCCGGGCGCTTCCGGCCACGGCCTCGGCGGGCGTCAGGCTGGACATCGGCGGGAGTTTCTTGGCCGCGTGGGCGAAGAACTGGAAGCGCGGGTCGAGCGTGCGGCCGCCCTTATAGACCACGCCGCCGCCCGACATGGCCCGCAGGACCGGGCTGGGCAGCGACAGGATCAGCTTCAGTATGGCTTTCTGGGCGGCGTCCGAGGCCATGTTTCCCCCTCTCTTGTTCTTATCGTTTCGGCAGGTTCTTACAGTTTTGGCAGGGCGTTCACCCCGCCCAGGATCAGCTTGACGGCGAAGTCCGCGGCGCCGGCGGTGTCGACCGGCCGCCGCTCCAGCATCTTGTCGCCCAGCTCGCGAGCGATCGCGATGCAGGCCGAGGTCAGGTAGTCCAGGTCCACCGGCGGGGCGTTGTCGTGGGCCAGCACCCGGGCGAAGGCCTCGCGCACCTCGTCGAAGACGGCGGCCAGCTCGGGCGTCGAGCGAGCGTGCGGCACGGGCTCGCCGGGCGGGCGGTTGACGTGCCAGCTCTCCTGCTCCTTCGCCAGGAAGTCGAAATAGGCCAGCATCGCCCCGCGCAGGAACGACTGGAAATCGTGAGCCTTCTCGGATTCGGCGCGCAGCAGGGGCCGGAAGCGGCGGGCGCCGTCGTCGGCCAGGGCGTCGAACACCTCCTCCTTGGACTTGTAGTAGTTGTAGAAGGTGCCCGAGGCCAAACCCGTGCGGCGGATGATGTCGCGCACCGTGGCCGCGTCGTAGCCCAGCTCGCCGAACACCTCGCGCGCCGCGTCGAGGATGGCTTGGCGGTTGGCGGTCTTGGTCCGCTCGCGCTTGCCCGGCCGTTGGTCGATGTGGGGCTTGGGGAAGTAGGCGATGTTCGACATGGGGCCCGACTCGGAGATGGCGCGATCATGACGCGCCGTCAGGAACGTGACCTCATTCCGCTTCGCCCGGCAAGCCCCCGCGCTCATAAGGGTTTGACCGGCTGCTCGATGTCGTAGACGGCCTCGCTGATCGCCTCCAGCTTCTCGCGGTACAGGGCCTGGGCGTCGTGGAGGCCCTGGTTGTACCAGTAGGGGCCCAGCCGTTCGGTCACGAAGTCCAGCAGGAACTCGGCGTCGAAGCCCTTCACCTCGAGGTCGAGCTCGTCCTTCAGATAGTACGAGAGGCCGGCGACCAGCTTGGCGCGGGTGTCCTTGTCGAAGGTGATCTTGGGCATTCTCAGTCCTCTCCCTTCCCCCTTTGATGGGGGAAGGGTGGGGTTGGGGGTGATGGGGCGTCGGATAGTGGCAAGGCCGCGTCCCTTTCGGAACCCGTGTCACCCCATCCCAACCCTTCCCCATCCAAGGGGAAGGGCCTTAGCTCGCCAGCAGCGTTTCCGCCTTCACCCCCGCCCGCGCCACAACCGGCAGCTTTCCGCCAGTGCTCCGCGCCCGCGCCTCGCCCTTGGCGATCTCCTTCTTCAGGACGG
>JAYRLX010000212.1:2691-6566 GCA_041905125.1 Caulobacter sp.
CGTTGAAGTCGACCTGGATGGTGTGGCGGGCGGACTCGTAGAAGTGGCCGGTGTGCCGCTCCTCGTCCTTGGCGATGATCTTCTCCATCTCGGCGCGCGGCGGCGGGGCGTACTTTCCGGCCAGGTAGGCGGCCGCCAGCTTGGCCTGCTGCTCGGCGAAGTTCACCAGGGTCGGCAGCGGCTGGGCCAGGCCCATGAAGAAGAGGTTGGGGATCCCTGGCTTCATCATCCGTTTGAACAGCGGGAAGCGGTGCTCGGCGTCGGGCAGCAGCTCCGGATCGTCGAAGAACGGGAAGCTGATCTTGTAGCCGGTGGCGAAGACGATGGCGTCGACGTCCTCGACGCTGTCGTCGGCGAACCGCACGCGCTTGCCCTCCAGCGCCTTGATCGCCGGCTTGAACTTGATGTCGCCGCAGCCCGCGCGGGTCAGGAACTCGCCCGAGACCGACGGATGGGCCTCCAGCGGCTCATGGTCGGGCTTGGGCAGGCCGTAGTCCTCCATCCGGCCGATGGTCTTCTTCAGCACCGAGCGCGACAGGGCCAGGCCCAGCTTGCGCGGCATCCAGGCGGGCATGGCGGATTTGTCGGCCGGCTTGCCGTTCAGGTATTTGGGGAACACCCAGACGCCACGCCGGGCCGAGACCCAGAGGTTCTTGGCGATCGGGCGCTGCGAGAGCTCGCTGGCGATGTCCATGGCCGAATTGCCCATGCCGACCACCACGACGTTCTTGCCGCGCATGTCGACCGGATCGAACGGGTCGCAATAGGCGTGGGCGTGGAAGGCCGGGCCGTCGAACTCGCCCGGATAGTCCGGCACGCGCGGGTCCCAATGGTGGCCGTTGCAGACGAAGAGCACGTCATAGAGCCGGGTCTCGCCGGTCGACAGCGTCACCGCCCACAGGCCGTCCTGGGTGCGACGGGCCTTTTCGACCCGGGTGTTGAAGGTGATGGTCGGACGCAGGCCGAAGTGGTCGACATAGTCCTTGAAGTACTGGAACAGCTGCGCGTGGTGCGGGAAATCCGGCCAGTCCTTCGGCACGGGAAAGTCCTCGAACGCCAGCCGCCACTTGCTGGTGTCGATGTGCAGGCTGTCGTAGCAGGCCGACATGCCGTTGGGGTTCTTGTAGTACCAGGTGCCGCCGATATCGTCGGACATCTCGAAGCAGTCGTACGGGATCCCGTAGTCCTTCAGCCGCTTGATCGTCGTGAAGCCGCTGCAGCCCGCGCCGATCACGCAGGCCTTCGGCAGCCGCGCCTCCGGGGTCCTGGTCGCCATTCCACCCTCCCGACTTATCGTTGTTCAGGTGAGTGTACCGGCGTTACGCGACCCGGCAAGCGGACCTTGCGGAAGGCGTGGTCTCTTCCTTGACGCGCTTACCTGCCAAAGGGCGTGGTGGCGTAGGCCGAGGCGCAGTGGCGATTGCACAGCACCCAGTCGCTGCCGCAGCCGGTGTAGCCCACGTCGCGCGCCTCGCAGAAATAGCGGACGCGCGCGCACATGTTCTTGCAGCCGTGCAGGTCGCCGGCCGGCTGGGGTGGCACCAGGGCCCACGGCTGGGCGAGGATGGTCTTGGGCGGATCGCGGGACGGCAGCACCGACACCGGCGCCTTGGACTGGGCCATCGACGGACCGGCGGCCGTCAGGATCAGCAGGGCGAGGAGGGCGCGGCGCATGGCGCGTCATGGTTACCGCGCCAGCGGTGAAAGGGCGGTTAAGTGCATTGCAGCGCCCCCTCCGTCTCGTCGCTGCGCGCCGATCCACCTCCCCCGTTTCTCGGGGGAGGATGATGGTCCTCCTCACCCGCGAAGCGGGGGAGGTGGCGCGATGCGGAGCATCGTGACGGAGGGGGCGCTTCTAAAGCCCTATCCCCGCAGCATCTCCCGCCCGGCCCAGACGCTGTGGGTGCCGCTGCTGAGCTTGTGGGGCAGGGCCACGCGACAGACGATCTCGAAGCGCTTGGCGTCGACGATCACGCACTCGGACGTCCCCCGGTTCTCGTCGATGATGAAGCTGACCAGATAGCCGTCGTCCTCGTCCCGGGCCCCGACCTTGGGCGCGAATGGCGCCTCGCTGGCGTAGCGGCCCTCGGGCAGGGTGATCGACCAGCTCTCGCCCGTCTCCAGGTCGTGCTTGACGAAGCCGTTAAACAGGAACCAGCCCGGCCGGGTCGTCGTCGAATAGGCGTAGCGATACGGCTTGCCGGCGTATTTCTGATTGAACATGCCGAACTCGAGGACCCGGTCGTCCAGATGCTTCTCGGTCGTCTCGCCGGTCTTCAGGTTGAAGCGCCAGCGGTGCAGCTTGGGCAGGAAGCTGTGCTCGTCCAGATAGGCCATCAGGTGGCCGTGGCCGTCGGGCGCGCCCTCCAGCGGGCGGGGGATCGGCTTTTCCTGGAAGTAGCCGTCCAGCACCACCTCGTCGCCGTCCTCATACGCATTCAGCCAATGCAGCACATAGGTCGGCTCGGCCTCGAACCAGCGTGGTTCGCCGCCGTGGCGGGGGACCAGGGCGAAGCGGCTGGGCAGGCCTTTGTGCAGGCGCACCGCGTGGATGTCGCGCGCCATCAGCTCCTGGTCCCAGAACACCGGCAGATCATTGAGGATCGCCCAGTGCTCGGAGAAGGCCATGTCGTGCGGCAGGCGCGGGCCGGGCAGGGGCACGCCCTGATAGACGCTGCGCTTTCCGTCCGGTCCGACCACGCCGTAGTGCATGTAGGGCCATGACTTCGAGTAGTTGAAGAACAGCAGCTCGCCGGTGTTCTCGTCGACCTTGGGATGGGCCGAGACGCCGTCCAGCGGCGCCCAGGACGCCACGCCCAGGGTCTCCAGGGTCAGCGGATCCAGCCGATAGGCCTCGCCGCACTGGTAGAAGGTCGCGATCGCCTCGCCGTGATGGACGACGATGTCGGTGCTGGCGCTGTCCTTCAGGCTCCCGTGCGCGCCGAAGCCCGGGCGCTTGGAGGTCCCCGGACCGTCCATCAGACCGCCCCACAGGCTCTCGTTCACTTCCTGCTCGGCCTCGAAGCAGCGGGTGCGGACGAAGCGGTTGCGATAGGTCGCCTGGCCGGCCTTGAACTCGATCTGGTGGATCATCCCGTCGCCGTCGAACGGGTGATAGCGGCCCAACGGGTCGTGCACCGGGTTCTCGGTGTTGCGCAGATAGACGCCGTCCAGGTCGGCCGGGATC
Organism: Caulobacter sp.; assembly: GCA_041905125.1. Classification (GTDB taxonomy): domain Bacteria; phylum Pseudomonadota; class Alphaproteobacteria; order Caulobacterales; family Caulobacteraceae; genus Caulobacter. Next base: position 5,879 of record JAYRLX010000212.1, read on the forward strand.
GCGCCCTCCAGCACCTCCAGGTCCCAGGCGTTGACCTCCTCGTGCTGCGGCGTCCAGGCGCCCGTCATGTACGGGTGGTTGGTCGGCGACAGCGACGTCCGCACCGGCGGCAGGCGTTCCACCTTGGCATTGGCAAGTTTCATCGGCGGCTCCTCCCGTGTTTAGGGAGGAGCCTACGGCTAGTCAGTCTTGTTGTGCAAGTTTCCGCTGCGGGCGGCTCAAGAGGATCGGCAGGCACAGCAGGCCGAGGACCGCGCCGGCCGCCCAGACCATGCCCGGGAACCAGCCGCGGCTGGCGAAATAGACCTGGGCGATGACCACCGGGCCGATGATCGAGGCCAGGCTCGCCAGGCTGGCCAGCACGCCCTGCAGGCGGCCCTGCTGGTCCTCGCCCACCTGGGCGGACAGCAACGACTGGATGGCCGGCTGGCCGACGCCGCCCAGGCAGAACATCGGAAGCAGCAGGAACGCCATCCAGCCCTTGGTCGCCAGGGCGATAGCGACATAGGCGAAGGCGTCGCACAGGATGCCGATGGTCAGGGCCCGGCGTTCGCCATAGCGCTCGGCCAGAGGGCCGGCCACGAAGGCCTGGGTCAGGGCGGTGAAGATCCCGAACCCCGCCAGCGAAAAGCCGATGGTCCAGGAGTCCCAGGCGAACTTGTCCTCGCCGTACAGCACCCAGATCGTG
>JAYRLX010000213.1:0-6563 GCA_041905125.1 Caulobacter sp.
GTTCGGCAGCCTGGGCGCGGAAGGCCTGTTCAGCGAGACCACGCCCTACGATCCGCGCTCGCCCTATTCGGCGTCGAAGGCCTCGTCCGACCACTTGGCCCGCGCCTGGCATCATACCTACGGCCTGCCGGTCGTGGTCTCCAACTGCTCGAACAACTATGGACCCTATCACTTCCCCGAGAAGCTGATCCCGCTGGTCACGCTGAACGCGCTCGAGGGCAAGCCGCTGCCGGTGTACGGCAAGGGCGACAACGTCCGCGACTGGCTGCACGTCGAGGATCACGCCCGCGCCCTGCACCTGATCGCGACCCGGGGCGTTCCCGGCGAGAGCTACAATGTCGGCGGCCGCAACGAGCGCACCAACCTGCAGGTCGTCGAAGCGATCTGCGACGTGCTCGACGAGCTGCGTCCGCTGCCGGGCCAAACCCGCCGTGAACTGATCACCTTCGTCGCGGATCGGCCGGGCCACGACGCCCGCTATGCGATCGACGCGACCAAGCTGGAGATGGAGCTGGGCTGGAAGGCGCAGGAGACCTTCGAGACGGGTCTGCGCAAGACCATCCAGTGGTATCTCGACAACGAAGCCTGGTGGGCGCCGCTGCGCGAGCGCTACGCGGGCCAGCGCCTGGGCTTGAAGACCGCTTGATGGCCGGCCTTCGCATCGCCCTGTTCGGGGCCAACGGTCAGCTTGGCTCCGACATGGCCAAGCAAGCGACGGCGCGCGGCCTGGATCTCGTCGCCTTGACCCGCGCCCAGCTCGATGCAGCCGACCCGTCCGCCGGCCTCGACGATCTAGCCTTCGATGTCGCCGTCAATTGCGTCGCCGTCACGCGGGTCGACGACTGCGAAAAGGATCCCGCGCCTGCCGTGGCGATCAACGCTCACTTCGCCGGACGTCTTGCGAGGGCCTGCGCCGCCAAGGGCGCGCGGTTGGTCCAGGTCTCGACAGACTATGTTTATGGCGGCCAGGCACAGCGGGAGCCACTGTCGGAGGACGTCGGACGCGCCCCGGTCAACGTCTACGGCGCGACCAAGGCGCTTGGCGAGGATCTGGCGCGGCTGGAGCATGACGACGTCATCGTCGCGCGTGTGGCCTCGCTGTTCGGCGTCGCCGGCGCCAGCGGCAAGGGCGGCAATTTCGTCGAGACCATGCTGCGCCTTGGCCAGGAGCGAGCCCGCCTGACCGTCGTCGCCGACCAGGTCATGTCGCCCACCGCCTCGTGGGACGCCGGCGAGGCGATCCTCGACCTGATCGCGCGCCACGCGCCCGCTGGCGACTATCATGTCGTCAATTCCGGCGTCGCCAGCTGGTGGGAGTTCGCCTCGCGGATCATCGAGAGAGCCAGCGTCAACGCTGAGGTCGCGCCGATCCCGACTAGCGATTTTCCGACCCCCGCGCGGCGTCCGCCCTACAGCGCGCTGTCCAACGCCAAGCTGGCCGACGCGATCGGGCGGCCCATGCCGCACTGGACCGATGCGCTCGATCGCTATCTCCACGCCAAGGGCCGACTCTGAGCGGCCTCAAATCCTCCACGATCATCGCGTTGAACCGCCGACCTCCACGCGAAAGGCTTCACGTTTCGCGCAAATCCGCTCTAGGTTCGAGCGTCAGGACTGAAGAAGAAGACGTATGAAGGGTATCATCCTCGCCGGCGGGTCGGGCACGCGTCTCCACCCGGTGACCATGGCGATCAGCAAGCAACTGCTGCCGGTCTTCGACAAGCCGATGATCTACTATCCCCTGTCGGTCCTGATGATGGCTGGCGTGCGTGATGTTCTGATTATCTCCACGCCGCGTGACTTGCCGTTGTTCGAAGGTCTCCTGGGTGACGGCGCCCGGTGGGGCATCAACATCAGCTATGCAGAGCAGGCCAATCCGAACGGTCTGGCTGAGGCCTATCGCATCGGCGCGGACTTCGTTGACAATGAGCCCAGCGCCCTCGTGCTGGGCGACAACCTTTTCTACGGCGCGGGCCTGGGGCGGATCCTGCAGGGCGCCAAGGAACGCTCGAAGGCGGGCGCCAGCGTCTTCGCCTATTTCGTCAACGACCCGCAGCGTTATGGCGTCGTCGAGTTCGACGCCGACGGCAAGGCGATCTCCATCGAGGAAAAGCCGCAGAAGCCGCGCTCGAACTGGGCGGTCACCGGCCTCTACATGTACGACAACCGGGTGGTAGACTTCGCCCGCGACCTGAAGCCCTCCGCGCGTGGCGAGCTTGAGATCACCGACATCAACCGGCTCTATCTGGAGGCCGGCGCCTTGTCGGTCGAGCGGATGGGCCGCGGCTTCGCCTGGCTCGACACCGGCACCCACGACAGTTTGCTGGAAGCGTCCGAGTTCGTGCGCACGCTCGAACACCGCCAGGGCCTGAAGATCGGCTGCGTCGAGGAGGTCGCTCATCAGAACGGCTGGATCTCGAGCGAGCAGTTGCTGGGCCTGGCCCACGAGCTGAAGAACTCGCCCTACGGCGCCTATCTGAAGATGATCGCCTCGCAAGGCTGACCTACGACCTCGAGCCCCTGGAAAACGGCTTCGGCCTCGGCGACAGTCCGCGCCGATAAGAAAGTTCGCCGGGAGTTCGTTGTGTCCAGGAAGTTGATCCCCGTCGCCATTGCGGCGGCGCTGTTGGCCGTTCCGGCGGCTCCGGCCCTCGCGAGACAGGCCTCGACGTCCGCCGCGCAGTCCGCCGAGGTCAAGATCGATAGGGCGCGGATCGACGCCGCGCTCAAGGCCATGGTCGACAGCGGCCGAGCGGTCGGCGTCTCGGCCCTCGTCTGGCAGGACGGACGCGAGCGTTACTTCGGCGCCGCTGGCATGGCCGACCGGGAGGGCGGCAAGCCGATGCGCCGCGACACCCTGGTGCAGATCTACTCGATGACCAAGCCGGTCACGGGCGTCGCCCTGATGCAGCTGTGGGAGCAGGGCAAGTTCGGCCTCGACGATCCGTTGTCGCGCTACCTGCCCGAGTTCGCCGATATGAAAGTGATGGACGCCCAGGGTCAGACGCGTCCGGCCAGCCGGCCGATCGTGATCCGCGATATCCTGCGCCACACGGCGGGGTTCTCATACGGTGGAACGGCGACGCCCGCCGATGCGGCCTTCTCGGCCCTCGATCCGCTGAACCTGAGCAACGATCTTTCCGAGTTCAGCCGTCGCCTCGCCAAGGCCCCCTTGCTGTACGATCCCGGCGAACGCTGGAGCTATAGCGCCGCCGTCGATGTCCAGGCGCTGCTCGTCGAAAGGCTCTCCGGCCAGCCTTTCGAGGCCTATGTGAAGGCGCACATCCTGGATCCGCTGGGCATGAAGGAGACCGCGTGGACGCAGCCCGAAGCGACTTTCCCGCGCCTGGCCGCCGTCTACAACAAGGGCGCCGATGGCCAGCTCTCCAAGGAGGATCCCACCGAGACGCGGCGCATGAATTTCGATCCCGCGCGCCGCCTGACCATGGGTGGGGCTGGGCTGGTCGCCTCTATCGACGACTATGCCCGCTTCTCGCGGATGCTGCTGGGCGGCGGATCGCTGGATGGCGTGAAGATCCTCAATCCCTCGACCGTGCGCCTGATGGCGACCGACCATCTGGATGCGCGGGTGACAAACCGGTCGTGGCTGCCCAGCAAGGGCTCCGTCGGCTTTGGCTTCGACTTCGCGGTCCGAACGCGACAGCCGCAGACGCCGGCCGAGAACCGAGGCGCGGTCGGCGAGTTCTTCTGGGACGGCCGTGACAGCACGCTGTTCTGGGTCGATCCAGTCAACAGGCTGACCGCCGTCTTCTTCGTCCAGACCTTTCCGTTCGACGCTACCCTGCACCACGATCTGAGAGCGGCTGTGTATGGCCCGGACTATCTGGGACCGAAGGGCGACTGAGCGGGCGCGCAACCCTGGCGCCAGGACGCGAACAGGCTAGTCTCCCGGCGATGACTCGCGCACGTCCAAGCTTCCTGGAATTCTTCGCCGGCGGCGGCATGGCCCGCATCGGCTTGGGCGAGGGCTGGACCTGCGCCTTCGCCAACGACTTCGATCCGATCAAGGCGGCGACCTATCGCGCCAACTTCGGCGACAGCGGCGAGCATTTCCACCAGGGCGATGTGTTCGCCTTGACCGGCGAAAGCCTGCCGACGGCCGATCTGGCTTGGGCTTCCAGCCCCTGCCAGGACTTCAGCCTGGCCGGCGCCCGAGCGGGCCTGGCCGGCGTCAAGTCCTCGGCCTTCTTCGGCTTCTGGACCTTGATGAAGGCGCTTTCGGCCGACGGACGGGCGCCGCCGGTGATCGTCATCGAAAACGTCGTCGGGCTGCTGACCTCGCACCACGGCGACGACTTCACCGCGCTCTGCGGCGCCTTGAGCGAGGAAGGCTATCGCTTCGGCGCCCTGGAGATCGACGCCGCCGCCTTCGTCCCGCAGTCCCGTCCCCGCGTCTTCGTGGTCGCCACCCGCCTGCCGACGACGGGACTGGAGGGGGGCAGCGCCTTCCATAGTCGCGCCATCCGTGAAGCGGCCGCGCGGCTGCCCGAGGATCTTCAGGCGCGCTGGATTTGGTGGGGCGTTCCCAAACCGCCAGCACGCAATACCGATCTCGCGGCCATGCTGGAGCCAGACGCGGCGGTGACCTGGAGTTCTCCAGAAAGGACCGAGGCCCTGCTGGCCCTCATGGCGCCGGCGCATCGCGAGGCGGTCGAGGCGCGGATGAAGGCCGGCGGCCGTTCCGTGGGCGCGGTCTTCCGCCGGATGCGGGGCGGCCAGCAGCGCGCCGAGGTGCGGTTCGACGGCCTTGCCGGCTGCCTGCGAACCCCCCGCGGGGGCTCATCCCGGCAGACCCTGCTGGTGGTCGACGACGGCCTGGTGCGGTCGCGTCTGCTGACCCCGCGCGAAGGCGCCCGCCTGATGGGGCTGCCCGACAGCTACCAGCTGCCGGCGTCGCAGACCGCGGGCCTGCAGGTGGTCGGCGACGGGGTGGCGGCTCCCGCGGTGCGATGGCTTGCGGAAACCCTCCTTGAGCCGCTCATTGATAGCAAAACTGCAAGCCTTGCCGCCGAATGACCTCCTGACAGCGGGGGGATAGGGGTCTAGGGTGCGCCGCTTCCCGCAACCCCACGGCTCCGAGGTGTTCCGATGGACGACGCTTCCTCCCTCTATGACGCCGCCCGCTTCAAGCGCGCCGGTCGCGGCAAGGTCTATGACTCGATCATCGACACGATCGGCGACACGCCGCTGGTGCGCCTGCCCCGCCTGTCGGCGGAGCTGAAGCCCAAGGCCGAGGTCCTGGCCAAGCTGGAATTCTTCAACCCGATCTCGTCGGTCAAGGACCGCATCGGCGTCTCGATGATCGAGTCTCTGGAGGCTCAGGGCATCCTGAAGCCTGGGTCGACCATCGTCGAACCCACCAGCGGCAACACCGGCATCGCGCTTGCCTTCGTGGCGGCCGCCAAGGGCTACAAGCTCACGCTGGTCATGCCGGAGAGCATGTCGATCGAGCGCCGCAAGATGCTGCTGCTGCTCGGCGCCAAGCTGGAGCTGACGCCTGCCGAAAAGGGCATGCGCGGCGCGGTCGCGCGCGCCCAGGAGCTGATCGAGGCCACGCCGGGCGCGGTGATGCCCCAGCAGTTCGAGAACAGCGCCAATCCGCTGGTCCATCGGGTCTCCACCGCCGAGGAAATCTGGAACGACACCGCCGGCGCCGTGGACGCGGTGGTCTCGGGCGTCGGCACCGGCGGCACGATCACCGGCGTCGGCCAGGTGCTGAAGGCGCGCAAGCCGTCGCTGAAGATGGTCGCAGTCGAGCCCGAGGCCTCGCCGGTCCTGTCGGGCGGCGCGCCGGGCCCGCACAAGATCCAGGGCATCGGCGCGGGCTTCGTGCCGGGCGTGCTGGATCGCGGCGTGATCGACGACATCGTCCAGGTCAGCAACGACGACGCCTTCGCCATGGCCCGCCGCGCGGCGGCGGTCGAAGGTCTGCCGGTCGGCATCAGCTCGGGCGCGGCCCTGGTCGCCGCCTTCGATCTGGCTCTTCGCGACGAGTACAAGGGCAAGACGATCGTCACGATCCTTCCCAGCTTCGCCGAGCGCTACCTGTCGACGGCGCTGTTCGACGGGCTCTAAACCTTCCAGGAGCCGGCGGGCGCTTGACCGACGTCTATGACAAGGAAAAGCGCTCGGCCGTCATGGCGCGGGTCAAGAGCAAGGACACCTCGCCCGAGAAGGCGGTGCGCCGCATCCTGACCCGCCTCGGCGCCCGATACCGGCTGCATCGCAAGGACCTGCCGGGCAATCCCGACATCGTCATGCCGGGCCGCAAGCTGGCCGTCTTTGTCCACGGCTGCTTCTGGCACGGCCATGACTGCGCCAGAGGCTCCCGGGTGCCAAAGGCCAACCGCGACTATTGGCTAGCCAAGGTCGGGCGCAACAAGGCGCGGGACGAGAGGGCTCAGGAAGCCTTGCGCGCGGACGGCTGGACCGTGGAGACGATCTGGGAATGCGAGTTGAAGGACGAGCCCGGCTTGACGGCGAGGTTGGCGCGGCGACTGGAGCGGTAGCCTCGGCCGACGGCGCGCCGCGCTAGGCGGTGG
>JAYRLX010000214.1:0-6557 GCA_041905125.1 Caulobacter sp.
CCGCCGCGTCCTCGGCCGAGGCCGCGCGCACCGGGAGCCTGGCCGCCGCCGACGCCACGGTCTCGCGCAAGGTCGCCGAAGCCGCCCGCGCCCAGGCCAAGGCGGACGCGGCGAAGGTGACCCTGCTGCGCCGCCGCGTGGCGCTGGAATGGGGACCGGCCTTCGCGTCCGACCATCGCCGCGCGCGCCTGATCGCCGCGGTGGCGGCCGGCCGCGCCGCCCTGGTTCGCATCGACGCCGCCGTCAATCTGACCAGCGTGCGCGCGGTTCGCCTGGACCTTGGCCCGCAAGGCGAGGTCGTCGCTACGGTGTTGGGTCCGGCGCGCGCCGCCGACCCGCGCCTGCAGACGAGCGGCCTGATCGCGCAGGTGTCAGGACCGAAGGCCGCCCTGTTGGCCGCCGGCGCGACCGCTAGCGCCGTCTTCGACGAGGGCGGCCCGGCCTCGGGGGTCGTCCTGCCCCGCCCGGCGCTGATACGCACCGGCGGCGGGACCTTCGCCTATGTCCGCAAGAGCGGGGACCAATTCGAGCGGCGCGCCGTTGTAGACGCGACGCCTCAGGCCGACGGCCTGTTCGTCGCCAGCGGCTTCGCGCCCGGCGAGGCCGTGGTGATCGCCGGCGCCTCCGCCTTGCTGGCGGCCGAAACGGCGCCCAAGACCGAAGCCAAGAAGGACGAGGACTAACGCGTGCTGTCAGCCATCGTCCGCTGGTCCCTGGCCCGCCCCCGGCTGGTCGCCGTCGCGGCGCTGGTGCTGCTGATCTATGGCGGCCTGGTGCTGGCCCACGCCAAGTTCGACGTCTTCCCCGAGTTCGTCCCGGCCCAGGCCGAGGTTCAGACCGAGGCCCCGGGCCTGACGGCCGAGCAGGTCGAGCAACTGGTCACACGTCCCGTGGAGCAGGCCATCAACGGCGCCGCCGGCGTCGCCGCCGTACGGTCGGAGTCGATCCAGGGCTTGTCGGTGGTCAGCGTCGTCTTCGCCGAACGCTCCGATCCCTACCGCGCTCGCCAGGTCGTCGCCGAGGCGTTGGGTGAAGTCGGCGGCGCTCTGCCGGCGGGGGTGGGCGCGCCCAAGGTCGCGCCGCTGACCTCCTCGACCATGGACCTGCTGAAGGTCGGCTTCACCTCCGATCGGTTGAGCCCGATGGCCCTGCGCGACCTGGTGCAGTGGACCATCCGTCCGCGCCTGCTGGCCGCCGCCGGCGTCGCGCGGGCTACGGTCTATGGCGGCGAGGTTCGTCGCTTCGAGGTTCGGGCGCGTCCGGCCGACCTCGCGGCCCGGGACCTGTCGCTGAGCGACCTGGTCGCGGCCGTGAAGACCGCCACCGGCGTCAATGGCGGCGGCTTCATCGACACGCCCGAGCAGCGCATCCTGATCGAGGCGCGCGGCCAAGCCCGATCGGCGGCCGATATCGCCGCCGCGTCGATCCCGGGGGGATCACCGGACGGCGCGCCCGTCCGCATCGGCGATGTCGCCGACGTGATGGACGCCGCCGCCCCCGACGTCGGCGAGGCCCTGATCATGGGCAAGCCGGGGGTGCTGATCAGCTTGTCCAGCCAGTACGGGGCCAACACCCTGGAGGCCACGCGCGCCGTCGAGGCGGCGCTGGCCGAGCTCAAGCCTGTGCTCGACGCCCAAGGCGTGAAGATGGAAACCGGCCTTCACCGCCCGGCCAACTTCATCGCCACGGCGCTGTCTGGCATCGCCGACGACCTGCTGATCGGCGCGGCGCTGATCGCCCTGGTCCTGTTCGTATTCATGCGCGACCTGCGGACTGTGCTGGTGTCGTTCGTCTCGATCCCCCTGTCGCTGCTGAGCGCGGTGATCGTGCTGGACGCCCTGGGCTGGACCATCAACACCATGACCCTGGGCGGTCTGGCCGTCGCGCTGGGCGTGGTCGTCGACGACGCGGTGATCGACGTCGAAAACATCGTCCGCCGCCTGCGATCGCGCGGCGAACGGCCGGCCGCCGCAGTGGTGCTGGACGCTTCGCTGGAAGTGCGGGCGCCGGTCATCTACGCCACCCTGGTCGTCGCGCTAGTCCTGGTCCCGGTGCTGATGCTGCACGGACTTCAGGGGGCGTTCTTCGCGCCCTTGGCCGCCGCCTTCATCGTCGCCACCGTCGCCTCCCTGGCCGTGGCCGTGGTGGTGACCCCGCCGCTGGCCCTACTGCTGCTGGAACGCGCGCGCCTGCGCGACGAACCGCGCTTCCTGAGCCGCGCCAAGGCTTGGCACGAGCGCTTGCTGGCGCGCGTCTGCGCCCGCCCGTCGGTCGCCACGATCGGCGCCGTCGTCGCGACGATCTTGACGGTCGGCGGCCTGATGCTGTTCAACGCCGAGCTGCTGCCCAGCTTCCGTGAGGGCCATTTCGTGCTGGGCGTCGCCGGGCCGCCGGGGACCTCGCTGACCGTCATGCGTCGATACGGTCAGGGGATCACGCGCGACCTGATGGCCATCCCGGGCGTCGCGACGGTCGAGCAGCAGATCGGCCGCGCCGCCGGCGGCGAAGACACCTGGGGCCCCGAGCGCAGCGAATTCCACGTCGAGCTGAAGCCGCACCTGTCGGCCAAGGACCAGGACCGCATCCAGGCCGCCATCCATGAGGCGCTTGACGCCTATCCCGGCCTGCAAACCGAGGTGCTGACCTTCCTGGGCGACCGCATCGGCGAGTCGCTGTCGGGCGAGACGGCCGCGTTGAGCGTCGGCGTCTACGGCGCCGATCTCGACACCCTCGACAAGACCGCTGCCGAAATCGCCGCGGTGATGGAAAAGATTCCGGGCGCGATCGACGTTGCGGTGCAGACCCCGCCCAGCACGCCCGTGGTCCGGATCGACCTGAATTTGCCCGCCCTCGCGCGCTATGGCCTGACGCCCGCCGAGGCGCTGGATGCGGTTCAGACCGCCTATCAGGGCGCGGCCGCTGCCCAGATCTACGAAGAGACCCGCGCCATCGACATCGCGGTCACCACCGCCGCGGACCTGCGGCAGGATCCTGAAAGTGTCGGCGAGCTTCTGCTGCGGTCGAGCGGCGGCAGGGTGGTTCCGCTAAAGGCGGTCGCCCGCGTGACCCTGGCCGAGGGCCGCACCAGCGTCTCGCACGAGGGCGGACGCCAGCGGCAGGTCGTCACCGCCAACCCTGCGCCCAAGGACGCCCAGCGGGTGACCAAGGCCGTGCGGCAAGCGATCGCCAGCCAGGTCAGACTGCCCCCCGGCGTCTATCTAGACTACGCCGGGACGGTCGCCGGAACGCGCGAGGCGCAGCGAGAGCTGGCCTTTAACATCGCCATCGCCTTGATCGCAATCATAGCCGTGTTGCTGGTCGCGTTCGGGGACGGACGGACGGTCGCCCTGATCCTGGCCGCCGGTCCGTTTGCCCTGATCGGCGGCGTCGCCGCAGTGGCCGTGACCGGCGCCAGCCTGTCACTCGGGTCTCTGGTCGGCTTCGTCACCCTCTTCGGCGTGGCCGCCCGAAACGCCATCCTGCTGGTCTCGCACCTGGATCACCTGATCACCGTCGAAGGCCACGGCTGGTCGCTGGCGACCCTGGCGCGCGCGACCCGCGAGCGGGTGACGCCGATCCTGATGACGGCCCTGGTCACGGCCCTGGGTGTGCTGCCGCTGGCGCTGCAGACCGGCCAGGCCGGCCGCGAGATCCAGGGTCCTATGGCGATCGTGATCCTGGGCGGACTGATCAGCTCGACCCTGGCGAGCCTGCTGCTTCTACCGGCGCTGATCTGGCGATTTAACCGGTCATCCACCCCCGCCGAGAATGTGGCACGGTGAATCGAGCCGCCGCGCCATGTTCGTCCCATCGGTTAACCCCAGACGCGCGCCGCTGGAACTGGGTAAACAAACTCTGAGAAAGCTCCCCTTCGGTGAAGCGCGTATTTAAGCACGCGCGGTGGCGGCCTTGCGCCAGGTTCCCTTTCAATGACCACTCGCAGACAGCCGACCTACCGCAGGGTCCACGGCCGAACGATCAACACCCACATCGTGAACAGGCCAACGAAGAGTAGCGGCGTGGACGCGGACTGGCGGATCGCTCCAGCGCCCCCGCCGCTATGATCAAGAAGGCCGTCGCATCACCGCCGCTAGAAGGCAGCCGAGCCATCCGACAGTCTCTGCCCAACGACGCGGCGTAGGCGCGTCCTTGTTCTCGTCAGCCTCCCTAAGAAGCCTCGATGGCGATTTGTAGCTCTGGCGTCCTGGCTAGGCGAGTCGTGGATGTCAGCCGGGTGGCGTAGGCCGGCGAAAAAATGCGCGGATTGGCGGATCGCTGGCAGGCTCTTGCCTCACTAGTCCGCTCACCCCGTTACAAATCCCCTTACAAACACAAATTTGTAATGGGTTACTCGCGCCACAAAAATTTAACTGATTGATTTTGTTGGAGAAAATGGCGCGCCCGGAACGATTCGAACGTCCGACCCTCAGATTCGTAGTCTGATGCTCTATCCAGCTGAGCTACGGGCGCGCACTGCCTTGCGGCGAGGCGGGGGAGATAGCCCAGCCCTTCCGGCGACGCAAGCCCGGTTTTCAGGATAATTTCGAAAAGTTGGCGCAACGGCGTTCGGTCTCGCGCACGGGCTGCCCCCGCGACGCTCAAAGCATGATCGATGAAGCCCTTCGCAGCTTATCTAGGCGTGACAGCGCCGCATCCTTGGTGTCCATGGAGTCCTCCGGGACGGCGGGCAGGTCGTCCCTCGTCGTCTGCCTGAGGATCCGTATGCGTCGCTTCGCTTCCCTGCTCGCCCTTTCCGCCGCCCTACAGCTGACCCTCGCGCCGCTGGCCGCCAATGCGGAGTCCATCGCGCTGGGCATGCCCACGCCCCGGCCCGTGGCCACGTCGCCCGTCTCGAAGGGCATGGTCGCCGCGGCCAATCCTCTGGCGGTCGAGGCGGGCCTGCGGGTCCTGCGCGACGGCGGGAGCGCGGTGGACGCGGCGGTGGCGATCCAGGCGGTCCTGGGCCTGGTCGAGCCGCAGAGCTCGGGCCTGGGCGGCGGCTCGTTCCTGGTCTTCTACGACGCCAAGACCGGCAAGGTGACCGCCTATGACGGCCGCGAAAAGGCCCCCGGCGGCGCCGGCCCCGACATGTTCCTGGATACGGACGGCAAGCCGCTGCCGTTCGTGAAGGCCCTTCTGTCCGGCCGCTCGACCGGCGTGCCGGGCGCGGTGGCCATGCTGGCCGACGCCCAGAAGGCGCACGGCAAGGTCGCCTGGAACACCCTGTTCAAGGACGCCGAGAAACTGGCCGACGACGGCTTCGTGGTCAGCCCGCGCCTGGCCGGCATGATCAGCAGCCGCGCGCCGCAGGCCTCTCAGCCCGACGCGGTGAAGTACTTCACCAAGCCGGACGGCACCCGTTACCAGGCCGGCGACGTGCTGAAGAACCCGGCCTATGCCGAGACGGTGCGCCAGATCGCGGCCAAGGGCCCGGCGGCCCTGTTGGAGGGTCCGATCGCCCAGGCGATCGTCGACCGCCTGCACGAGGGCGATCTGCCCAGCAGCATCACCCTGCAGGACCTCAAGACCTATAAGCCGCGCGTCGCGCCCGCCCTGTGCCGTCCGTGGAAAGTCTACACCGTCTGCGTCCCCAACCCGCAGTCCAGCGGTGTGGCCGTGATCCAGGCGCTGCGGATGCTGGAGCACACCGACATCGGCAAGCGCGGCCCGACCGATCCCGTCGCCTGGACCCTGCTGGCCCAGGCCGAGCGCGTGATGTACGCCGACCGCGACCGCTATGTCGGCGATCCGGACTTCGTCACGGTGCCGGTCGACGGCCTGCTGGATCCTCAGTACGTCGCCGAGCGCGCCAAGCTGATCACCGACAAGGCCGGCGCGGCGCCGCCGTTCGGCAAGCCCAAGGGCGCGCCCAAGGTCGGGATCGATATGACCCATGAGCCGGGCGGCACCACCCACCTCGTCGTCGTCGACCCGCAAGGCAATGTGGTCTCGATGACCACGACGGTCGAAAGCCTCTTCGGCAACGGCCGGATGGTGGGCGGTTTCTTCCTGAACAACCAGCTGACCGACTTCTCGTTCTCGCCGAAGGAGAAGGACGGCGCGCCGGCGGCCAACGCCATCGCGGCGGGCAAGCGGCCGCGCTCGTCGATGGCTCCGATCATCGTGCTGGACAAGAAGGGCAAGTTCCTGGCCGCCGTCGGCTCGCCGGGCGGCAACGCCATCCTGTCCTACAATCTGAAGGCCATGGTCGGCGTGTTCTACTGGGGCCTGAACATGCAGCAGGCCGTGTCGCTGCCCAACGTCGTGGCGCGCGGCGACACCTATTCCGGCGACGCCGAACTGTTCGGGCCCGAGATGCTGGCGGCGCTGAACGCGCGGGGCGTCAACGTCAAGGTCGGCCAGATCGAAGGCTCGGGCCTGCAGGGCGTGATCGTCCGCCCGGGCAATATGCTGGAGGGCGGCGCGGATCCGCGCCGTGAGGGAATCGCGAAAGGCCTCTAGGCCTCTCGCCCATCTCAGGTGCGGGCCTGGTGCTCCTCCAGGCCCGCCTCGACCTCGGCGCGGGAGAAGACCTCCTCCTGGCCGTCGATCAGCAG
>JAYRLX010000215.1:0-6527 GCA_041905125.1 Caulobacter sp.
TCCGGGTCTTGATCATCTCCTCCCAGCTCTTGCCCGAGACCGCTTCGATCACCGCGCCGGCCGCGACGTAGAGGACATTGTCGTAGGCGTAGCCGCCCCGGAACTGGCCGCCGATCGGCAGGTATTTGAGCCCCGCGACGATGTCGGCGCGGGTGTGGGTCGGCGCCGGCCAGATCATCAGGTCGCCCGCGCCCAGGGTCAGGCCGCTGCGATGGACCAGGAGGTCTCGGACCGTCATCAGCTTGGTGACGATCGGGTCGCTCATCTGGAAGGCCGGCAGGTGCTTGGTGACGGGGTCGTCCCAGGCCAGGCGGCCCTCCTCGACCAGCATGCCGATCAGGGCCGCGGTCATGGCCTTGGTGTTCGAGGCGATGCCGAAGACGGTGTTCTCGTCGCAGCGGTCCTGCGTCCCCAGCGTCTTGACGCCATAGCCCTTGGCCAGGGTGACCTTGCCGTTCTCGACCACGGTGATCCCGAGGCCCGGCTGGTCGGGGAAGGCGGCCATCACGTCCTGGGCGAACTGGTCGACGGCGGCGCCGACCGCGCCCGTCTCTTGCGCGAACGCCCGGCTCCCGAACGCCGCCAGGCCCGTGGTCGCCAGGGCCGAGACGAGGGCGGAGCGGCGGGTCGTGGTCAGCATGGGGCGTCCTTACGCGGAAAGGACAGAGGCTAAGCTGATGCTCCGGCGGCGGACAAGGGCGCCAAGCGCCCCCTCCGTCACGATGCTGCGCATCGCGCCACCTCCCCCGCCGTGCGGGTGAGGAGGAAGATCATCGTCCCCCGTGCAACGGGGGAGGGGGACCGCGAAGCGGTGGAGGGGGCGCTGAGGCCCTAGTTCCCGCCGTCCAGCAGCCGCCGCGCGATCACCTGGGCCTGGATCTCGCCGGCGCCCTCGAAGATGTTCAGGATCCGCGCGTCGGCCAGCAGGCGGCTGGCGGCGTATTCCATGGCGAAGCCGTTGCCGCCGTGGATCTGCAGGGCGTTGTCGGCGGCGGCCCAGGCGACGCGGGCGGCGATCAGCTTGGCCATGCCGGCCTCGAGGTCGCAGCGCTTGCCCTCGTCCTTCTGGCGAGCGGCGAAATAGGTCAGCTGGCGCACGCCCATGATTTCGGCCGCCATCATCGCCAGCTTGTTGGCCACGCGCGGGAACTCGAAGATCGCCTGGCCGAACTGCTTGCGATCGAGGGCGTAGGAGAGACCGACCTCCAGCGCCGCCTGGGCCACGCCCACCGCGCGGGCGGCGGTCTGGATGCGGGCGCTCTCGAAGGTGGCCATCAGCTGCTTGAAGCCCTGGCCGGGCACGCCGCCCAGCAGGTTCGCGGCGGGGACGGTGAAGCCGTCGAAGCCCAGCTCGTACTCCTTCATGCCGCGATAGCCGATCACGCCGATCTCGCCGCCGGTCATGCCCTCGGCCGGGAAAGGGGCCTCGTCCGTGCCGCGGGGCTTGGGGGCCAGCAGCATGGAGAGGCCGCGATAGTCGGTGGTGGCCGGGTCGGTTCGAACCAGCAAGGTCATCACGTCGGCACGGGCGGCGTGGGTGATCCAGGTCTTGTTGCCGGTCACGACGTACTGGTCGCCCTTCAGCTCGGCGCGCGTGCGCAGAGACCCGAGGTCCGAGCCCGTGTTCGGCTCGGTGAAGACGGCGGTCGGCAGGATCTCGGCGCTGGCGATCTTGGGCAGCCAGTACTGCTTCTGCTCCTCGGTCCCGCCGGTCAGGATGAGCTCGCCGGCGATCTCCGAGCGGGTGGCCAGGGAGCCGACGCCGATCCAGGCCCGCGACAGCTCTTCGGAGACCACGCACATGGCGGTCTTGCCCATGCCGCTGCCGCCGTATTCCTCGGGGATGGTCAGGCCGAAGACGCCCAGCTCGCCCAGCTCTTCCACCAGCTCGATCGGGATCAGCTCGTCCTTCAGATGCCACTCGTGGGCGAAGGGCGTGACCTTTTCCTCGGCGAAGGCGTGAAACTGGTCGCGGATCATCTCGAAGGTCTCGTCGAGGCCCGTGTTCTCCAGCGTCGGCCGGCCACGCGCCTCGGCCAGGCGCTGGGCGATGCGGATCTTCACGGCCTGGGTCCCGCCCTCGACCATCAGCTTCATCAGGCCGTTGGAATAGAGCCGGTTCAGGACCGCGCGGCCCTCGACCAGGTGGGCCGGGCGGACGATCTCGCCCTGGTTCATCGGCACGCCGCCGACCAGCTGGGCGCAGTATTCGGAGAACAGCAGCTGAGCCAGCAGGGCCTCGATCTCGCCAAACCGGCCCTCGGCCTCCAGCCGCTCGGCCCAGCCGGCGACCTGGTTCAGCAGTTCGGCGTACGACGCGTACCAGCCATAGCCGTGGACTCGGTGCTGGTGAACGTCGGCCAGCTTGCGATCGACCTTGCCCCCTTCGGGCGCGATATGGGCAAGGACGGCGGGCTTGGCCTCGGCCACGAACAGGCCGGCCGCGTCGGCGGCCTCGCGCAACAGGCCCAGCAGGCCGGGAAGGACGAGGTTCTCGGTGTTGTCGCGCGCGAGGGTCGTGGTCATGGCTTGCTCCCCTTGGCCAAACAGATGTTTTGCGCCAAACAATTGTTTTCTTTCACCGTGGCGCATTTCGCATCTGCGAGCAATGCCGCGCTGCAACATAAAACTCAAAAAACGGGGAGTCCTATGCTCAAGGTCCACCACCTCAACGAGTCACGCTCGCAGCGCATCCTGTGGCTGCTGGAGGAGCTGGGCCTGCCCTACGAGATCGTCCAGCACACCCGCGACCCGCAGACGCGCCTGGCGCCGGCCTCGCTGACCGCGGTGCATGCGCTGGGCAAGTCGCCGGTGATCGAGGATGACGGGCGGGTGATCATCGAGTCCGGGGCGATCATCGACTATGTGATCCGCCGTCACGGCGGCGGCCGCCTGGCGCCGGACATGAATAGCGCCGACTACGACCTCTATCAGCAGTGGCTGCACTACGCCGAGGGCTCGGCCATGCTGCCGCTGCTGCTCAACATGTATGTCGGCCGTCTGGGCGAGGCCGGCGCGCCGCTGCACCCGCGCATCCATTCCGAGATCGCCAACCACCTGAAGTTCGCCGACCAGAGCCTGGCGGGGCGTGAGTTCTTCGTCGGCGACAGCCTGACCGGGGCGGACATCCAGATGAGCTTCGTGCCCGAGGTGGCCAAGGCCATGGGCAAACTGGGCGACTATCCGAACCTCGCCGCCTGGATCGGCCGCATGCACGCCCGTCCGGCCTGGAAGGCGGCGCTGGAAAAGAGCGGGCCCTACGCGCTCGGGGCGTAGGGCTTTAGCGCTCCCTTCGTCTGGTCGCTGCGCGCCGATCCACCTCCCCCGCTGCATGGGGGAGGATGACGGTCCTCCTCCTTCGCCCAGGCGGGGGCGCTACTGCGCGTCCGCCACCGCCCAGGAGAAGTCGGTGTGGGTGTTCTGGGTCGTGAAGTAGGTCGGATCGGTGAAGAAGGCGATCGGCTTGTTGTAGTTCGACGGATAGGTCGCGCCCTGGCCCACGACCGCCACGCCGTGGCAGCTCATGCAGTTCGAGGTGATGCCGACGGGGATGCTCGGATCGGTCTCGAGATAGGGGTTGAAGCAGACCTGCATGGTGGAGCCGCCGACCGTCGTCGTCTGGCTGTAGGCGGCGCAGGCGGCGTAGTTGTTCCACGGCGCGCCCAGGCTGGCGGGCTGGTTCTGCTTGCTGCCGGGGAAGTTGTTAGGCGTATCCCCGCCCGGCTGCCACCAGAAGGTCTGCCAGGTCCAGAACGGGATTTCCTTGGTGTTGACGTGCATCGCCTGCAGGACGGCGTAGTCGCCCTGGGCGACGGGCTTTCCGGTCGCGGTCGCGAATTCCTTGGCTTCCGAGGCGCTGAGCCGCACCGCGTAGAAGGTCGATAGCGGCGCCCAAAGGAAGGTCGTGCACGCGCCGGGCGGTCCCGCCGAGGCGATCTCGGCCTTGGTCGCCGGGCGCACCGGGCCGGTCCCCGTCGGCGAAATCAGGACGCAGGTCGTCCAGGTGTCCGGCGTGGGGTTGGAGGGTCTGGTGGAGCCCGCGGGGCCTTGCCACAGCGGCTGGATCGTCAGGCCCGTGGCCTTGACCACGCCGTAGACCGGCTTCAGCTCGACCCCCTGGGTCGGGAAGGGGTTGATCCCGCGCTGCTCGGGCGTCGTGCTCGTGGGCCAGGCGGCGTTCAGCTTCAGAAGACTGGCGCCGCTGGAATAGTTGTAGGTCCCGCCGGGGCCGGGCTGCGGCGTATCGATGAAGGTCGCCGCCTCCGGGCTGAACTTGGTGGTGACCGTGCTGTTGGAAACCCCCAGCACCGAGCCATTCTTCAGCGCGCCGCTCCTGAGCGCGGCGTGATGGAACTGGTTCGGCGTCCGGAAGTGGCGGATGGCGCGGGGCTGGGCCAGGCGCGCGGCCAGGGTCGCGGCGCGCGGCCCGCCGGCGGCCTTCAGGGCGGCCGAGCTGGTCGGGAAGACGTCGTCCCCGGTCGCCCAGGTTTCCCAGATCGGCAGCTCCTGGCCGTTGAAGAACTGGCCCGACGGCGCGGCCATGGCCTGCCACAGGCTCCAGGCGTGACCGCGGATGGCCGTGGTGTCGCCGGCGACGATCCAGGCGTCGATGACCGCCTGTGGCATGGGATAGGTCGGTCCCGTCGGCAGCGGCACGGGCGTCACCGTGGCGACGCCGACGAGCGGTTTGGCCGTGGATTTGGACACAGCGGACTTGGCCAGGTACGCGCCGCCGCCCAGCGCGACGACGATCGCCGTCGCGGTAAGACCGATCCTACGCATGTTCGCCCCCTATAGGCCCGGGCGCCTCGCGCCTCGTCCGGAAGATGAGGCGCGCGTTCAATACAGCTGTCAAGAGTATTGCTGAGAAATACGCGTTTCGCGGGTATCGCGTCGTCGATCTTCAAGATGAACGAACTCTGTCAGTTCAGTTCGCGCCGCCGTTCAGCTTCACCCTGCCATGGTGTGTCTCACGGGGTTGCTGACCCCGGCGACATTCCAAGGGACGAAGGAGTTCTCTCATGTTTGGCACCAAGACCAAGACCATCACCCTGACCCTCGGCGCCGCCGCGGCGGCCCTGAGCATGAGCGTCGCCCCGCAAGCCAGCGCCGGCGTCGTCGGCTGCAAGGCCTCGGGCGGCAAGCAGGAGGTCGGCGCTCTGCTGGGCGGCCTCGTCGGCGGCCTGGCCGGCAACCAGATCGCCGGCAAGGGCGACCGCGGGACGGGCACGGCCATCGGCGCCCTGGTCGGCGCGGGCGCCGGCTCGGCGATCGGCTGCGACATGCAGAAGACCCGCGCGGAACAGGCGGTCGGCGGCGTCTACAAGTCGGGCGGCTATCGCTACGCCCAGAACGTCGAGGCCGAGCCGCTGGTGAAGATGGGCCACAAGTACGTCGCCCGCTCGACCCTCAACCTGCGCTCGGCCGCCACGACCCGCGCGCCCCGCGTCGGCGCGGTGAGCTCGGGCGAGACCTTCCAGGCCCTGGGTCGCACCGGCGACGGCAAGTGGATCCTGGTCGGCCAGGACGGCGTCGGCGTCGGCTACGTCTCCAGCGCCTACGTCTACCGCGCCTAACGGGTTCTAGAACCCCGGATTCTCGGGGCGCGACCGAACCCGTCCCTCAAGGCGCGTTCCGAGGAGAGAGCCCGCCCGGCCCCCAAGCCCGGCGGGCTTTTCTGTCGCACGTCCGCCCGCGCAGCGTCTGGTCCGTGACCGGGTTGCGGAACGGCCGGCCCTCGAGCCGGCTGCCGGCCCATTCGCGCTTGCACTGGTGGTACCAGCGGGCCTGGGCGTCGGCGTCGCCCACCCACATCAGCGGCGGATTGTGCTTCAGGCCGGGCGTCTGGCAGTCGACGATCCTGCCGTCCTGGCGCAGGAAGGCGCGGGCGGCGATCCGGATGATCGGATAGAGGGCCACGAAGGCCCAGTGGTCGGACCAGATGATCTGGTTCATCCGGGTCTTGCCGGCGTTGATCGGGGTCATGGCCGACAGGGCCAGCACCTGGCGCTTGCCCACCGTCACATGCTCCCAGCGCAGGGCTGGCAGGCGGAAGGTGATCTCGGTCAGCGGCTCGCCGCCCAGGATGGCGTAGGCCTTGGAGTTCTTCGAAGGCTCGTGCCGGACCATGGTGAAGCCGGCCTCGGACGGACGGAAGGTCTTCCTCTTCTCGTGCTGGCTGGACTTGGTCCGCCACCACCACTGCTGGTGGACGTAAGGCCCATGGGCGGGGTCGATCAGGCCCAGCACCGCGTGGTCGACATGGACATCGTAGTCCAGGCGATCGACCAGCTTGGGCTTGCCGCCGACGACGCCGGGGATGGTCGGCGGCGGCTCGGGCGGTGAGGTCGCGCGGCGCGGGTCCGAGGCCATCCAGATCCACACCAGGCCTTGCTGCTCGACCACCGGATAGCGCCGCACCCGGACCTTTGAGATGTCGAACTCGCTGTCGGCGGTCAGGGACGGGATCGCCTTGCAGGCGCCGTCCGAGCCGAAGCGCCAGCCGTGATAGGGGCACTCGATGCTGT
>JAYRLX010000216.1:0-6502 GCA_041905125.1 Caulobacter sp.
CTCTGGCGGCGGCGGCGGCGGCGGCGGCGCCGAGGCCGATCCCGACTACGACGCCGAGCGGGCGCGGCTGATGCTGACCGGCTTCGTCGACTGGCGGCCGACGCGGGCCCAGGTCGAGCACGAGACCGAGTGCATGTTCCGCTCGGTGTTCCTGATCGCCCTGGCCATGCTGGTGAAGCCCGAGAGCGTGCCGGGCCTCTTCAAGCGGCGGGTCTACCGCTTCCGCCGCGACTATCTCGGCGAGGACGACGCCGAGGCGCTGGACGGGGCTGAACGGATCACCGAGGGCCTGCTGCGCGAGCAGGAGCTGGCGGCCATGGACTTCACGAGCGGTCAGCCGCGGCCGGCCCGCAAGCTACCGTGCCGGACCTGGCCGCCGCCGCGCCCGCCCTACCCCTCGCGCAAGGACCTGGCCAAGGAGGCCACGCCCTTGCCGCCGGCCGAGCCCCCGCCCGGGGCGGTGCGGTATGGGCGGCGGGGGCGCTAGGGTGGGCCGCTAGGCGGGGCGGCCGCCCTCGGCCAGGTACTGCGCCTCCCACCAGCCCAGCAGGTGCTGCTCGCGCATGACGGCGAAGAAGCGCATCAGGATCTGGGCGTGGCGTTCGGAGAAGTCGCGCCAGCGGGGCTCCTCCATCAGCTGGGGCGGGATCAGGTAGCCGCGCCCGACCTTCTGGCACAGGCCGTTGTCGGTGATGCGCAGGGCGTTGCGGCGAACGCTCTCGAACGGCAGGCCCAGGGACCGGGCGATGGCCGAGGCCGAGACGGGCTTGCCGTCGCCGGCGGCCAGGCTGCCGTCGAGGATGGCGAACAGCATGACGACGCTGAACGGGTCGCCGACCATCGGCATCAAGGCGTCGATCAGGCGCAGGAAATGGTTGGTCCACAGCCGCATCATCTGGCGCATCGGCGGCGGCTGGTCGGGCGTGGCGGCGGGGACGGCCGACAGGCATTCGGCGCGGCGCAGGTTGGCGTAGAACCGGGTGAAGGTGTTCCAGGTCTCGATCGCCATCTCCACCGCGTGCGGCGAGTAGGTGAAGGCCTGGGGCAGGATCACGCCCTCGTCGCTCATCGCCAGGATGCCGGCCTCGGCCAGGGCGACCACGCGGCGGCGCGCGGTCTCCTGCGGCACGCCCAGCGAGGTGGCGATGGCGCGGACGCGGGCGGGCCGCCGCAGGTCGTCGGGCGGCGAAGCCTCGAGGCCGGCATAGGTCTTCTGGAACTCGGCGTCGCGGGCCAGGGGGGCGAGGTTGGCCTGGGCGATGGCCAGCATCAGCAGGGTGTCGAGCGCCGAGCGGTGCCCCTGCTTGCGAAAGCCGTTCGGGATCAACTGAGCCGAGAACGCCAGGCACAGGCCTTCGCAGGTCCTGTCCAACGTCGCGGTCGATGCGGTCATGATATCGAAACCCTGGGAAGGGCTCCGGGACCGCCCCTATGCTTGGTCCCCTCGCCCGCCCTCACTGTGCGCCCTTGGCTGATCTAGTGCGCGCTGCGGGCGGGCGCAATTCACATCCTGGTCTTATTGGCGGCGCTCAGGCGAAGGGCGGGCTCAATCGGAAAAAGCGGGCGTCGCCCAGCAGGTCGTAGACGCGCCGGACGCGGAAGATCTCGGGATGGGCGTGGGCCAGGTCCAGTTCGGCGGGCGTCAGGCCGAAGGGCGCGACGTCGGCGCCCAGGGTCGTCTTGACCGCCAGCAGGCGCGGGGCGGCCTCGAGGTCGAAGCTGATGACGTCGCAGCCTTTCGGGTCGCCGGCGCGGGCCAGGCGGACTTGGCAGGCGAGGTCCGGGCGGCCGTGGTCGGTCAGGCGGCGGGCCTCGTGGGCGACGACGCTGGCCGCGCCCAGGCCCGGCAGGAAGCGGTCCTCGGCCGCGCGGGTGGCCAGGTCGAAGCGCTGGATGATGCGGGCCAGGGTCTCGTCCGGCGGCAGGGGCTGGGGCGGGGCGGCCTCGATCAGCGGGATGGCGGACGGCGCGGCGAACAGGGCGTCGGGCCGGACGGCGGCGGCCAGCAGGGCGGGCTTGGCCAGCAGGGCGTCCTCGACGGCGGTCAGCAGCGGGGCGTCGTAGGTCCAGCGCGGCGGCGGGTCCTTCAGCACCGGCAGGCCGATCAGCGAGAGGACGGCCGTGATCTCGCCCTGCTTTGCCATGACCGGCATGCCGGACTTGCCGGTGACGAAGCGGACGGTGCGGTCGTGGGTGGCGCGGTCGACCGGCTTGCCGGCCAGGGTCTTCTCCAGCTGGGCCAGGTAGTCGCCGACCACGACGGCGAGCTCGGCGCCCGTCCACTCGCGCCCGATGGCCTCCCGTTCCGTCGAATCCCCCGTCATCGGACGATCCTGCGCCAGCGGGGCCGCGCGCGCCAGAGCTTGAGCGGCTAGCCGCCGGCGGGCGTCGCCGAGGCCCGAGGCGCCTCCTGCACCGGCGTCTGGTCGGCCCGCAGTCCGGCCAGCTCCATGGCCCGCCGCAGGGTGGTGACGGGGTCGGCGTTCTCGACCTTGAAGGTCAGGCTGGCCGTCTGCGCCGGGTTCTCGCCGAGATTGGCGAAGCCGCCAGGCCGCTGGGCGTTGAAGGTGACGCCGTAGGTCCGGCCGGCCAGCACCCGGCAGATCAGGACGAAGGTCTTCTGGTCGGAGAGGAGCCGCGGGGTCTTCACGCAGTCCAGCGGCTCGGCGCCCGGCGCGGGGGCGTAGTTCCAGGTCGTCGGCGACATCTGCTGGTCGAAGGCCGCCTTCAGGATCAGGATCCCAGGCTCCACCGTCTGGTCCTGGGCCGGATAGGTCGAGACCAGCTTGGGCGGCAGGGTCGGCGGCAGGATCAGCACCGGCGAGACGGCGTTCGGCGCCTCCGCCGCCGGCTTCTGCATCTGAGCGCGCGCGCTCGTCGCGGCCAGGACGGCGCAGAGCAGGACAGCGGGAACCAGACGACGAGGCGGCATCTTTCCAGAGTGGCCGGCAAGCGCGGCCTTCTCAAGGCGCCAAACGAGGCCTACATCGCGTTCATGACCGACAAGACCGACGCTCCCGCGCCCGAGGGCGAAACGCCGATGCAGCGCGCCCTGCGCCTGAAGAAGGCCGCCCAGGGCCGTCATGGCCACGGCCCCAAGGCCTCCAGCGGCAAGGTGGAGCGCGCCAGCGCCGCCGCCCCGACCGGCAAGTCCAAGCCCTGGATGACCCGGTGACGATCCCCAAGGTCCTCGGCCGGACCTCGTCCATCAACGTCCGCAAGGTCCTCTGGACCCTGGACGAGCTGGACCTGGCCTATGAGCGCGAGGACTGGGGCGCGGGCTTCGCCTCGACCAAGGACCCGACGTTCCTGGCGCTGAATCCCAACGCCCTCGTGCCGGTGCTGATCGACGAGCACGGAGCGCTGTGGGAGAGCAACGCCATCTGCCGCTATCTCGCGACGGACACGCCGCTGTTGCCGAAGAACCGGCGCCAGCGGGCCATCGTCGAGCAGTGGATGGACTGGCAGGCGACCGAGCTCAACACCGCCTGGCGCTACGCCTTCGCGGGGCTGGTGCGCAAGACGCCGGGCTTTGACGACCCCAAGCAGATCGCCGCCAGCATCGAGGCCTGGAACGCCACCATGGGCCTGCTGGACGCGCGCCTGGTCGACACCGGCGCCTATGTGGCGGGCGAGGCCTTCACCCTGGCCGACATCGTGTTGGGTCTCGCGACGCACCGCTGGCTGCACAGCCCGATCCAGCGCGTCGAATGGCCCGCCCTCACCGCCTATTACGCGCGCCTGTAGCAGCGGCCGGCGTTCGCGGCGTGGAGCCTTCCGCAGGTTCCGTGACCGGGTCGGCGCCATCCTGCGGCAGGCTGGCGATCGGCGTCCCGGGCAGCAGCGGCTCGCCCGTCCACTCCCAGTGCCACGGCTCGTAGACATAGTTCACGAAGCCGAAGCGGCCGGCGTTCGACACCATCCAGCGATAAAGCGGCGACCGCGCCATCACCAGCCGGTTGGCGTCGGCCGACGAGTCCGGACCAAAGCCCGGCGCGGCGTCGATGAACAGATCGACGGCGAGGCCCGTGCGGTGCGCGGAGCAGATGGTGCGGATGAGACCCTGGCAGTTGCGGTCGCGCGCGCAACGCTGGGCGTCGGCGTCCGGCGCGCGGAAGCCGGAATAGATCTTCAGCGCCTCGGGCCGTCCCAGCACGCCGGCGGCGCGCGCCTCGGCCGCCATCCGGCGATAGGCCTCCAGCGCGGCGGGCCGCAGCTGGATCGTCTTGCCGCCATAGCTTTCATCGGGACGCGCGGTCGCCAAGCCGGCGTCCGTCGGAGCCCCCGGACAAACGCCGTCTCGGTTCACGCGCACGCACGGCCGCGCCAGGTGCCAGCGCGGCAGCATGACCGCGAACGACGCCGCGTCCATCACCCCCGTTTTCGGCAGCTTGTTTTGCGCCTGCCACCGGGCCAGGGCCGCCGCGAAGCCATCGGAGCCCGGCACGCAGCTGGAGCCGATCTCGGCGGCGATGCGGGGCGCGTAGATCTCCCATCCCGTTTCGGGCTTGCCGAATGGCGACCAGGCCAGGCTGGAGAGGGAAGCGGCGTTGGCCGCCGCCGCGCCCGGCGGTCCGGCCTCGCCGCCGACGCAGAGCGCCGGCGCGGCCACCAGAGGCGGAGGACCTTCGGCGAAGACACCCGCCTGGGGCGATGTTCCAGGCGAGCGCGCGTCCTGTCGCGTCGGCCCGCCGCCCGGAGGCCAGACCACCCACAGCCAGAACGCTCCGACGACCAGCGCCAGAACGCCCAGCCCCCACAGCAAACGACGCAGCGCCCTCAAATCCGGCCTCACAAGCGGTGGAACTTCGCCATGGCTCAAGCCTTCAAGCGGTGAAGTCGTTCCCGCCTGGAGTTTTCATGACCGGTCTGGTTTCCCGTTTCGCCCTCGTCGCCGTCCTCGCCCTCAGCGCCTGCGACGACAAGCCGCCGGCCAAGCCCGCCCCCGCCAACACCGTGCAGAAGGCGCCCGTTCCGACCGTCGCGGCGCCGCCCGCCTCGGCCGCCGCCTCGCCGACGGCGCAAGCGATCAACGCCGCCGCCTTCGATCCCGCCGCCGCGGATCCGCAGGCGCGGCGTGACGTCCTGACCCGGGTCCAGACCCTGCTCGATCGCGCCCACTTCTCGCCCGGCGTGATCGACGGCCGCGACGGCGGCAACCTGAAGCTGGCGATCCAGGCCTTCCAGAAGGCCCATGGCCTGCCGGTCGACGGCGAGGTCAGCCAGGCGCTGCTGGACGCCCTGGTCGCGGCCGACAACGGCCCCGTGCTGGTCGACTACACGATCACCCAGACCGACGTCGCGGGCCCGTTCACGCCGCAGCTTCCCAAGGAGGACTACGAGGCGATGGCTGAGCAGCCGGCCATGAACTATCACGACGTCGTCGAGATGCTGGCCGAGCGCTTCCACATGGACGAGGCCCTGCTGCGCGAACTCAACCCGGCCGCCAATTTCAACCAGGCCGGCGCCGCGATCGTCGTCACCGCGGCGGGAGCCGACACCCTGCCGGCCAAGGTCGCCCGGATCGAGATCGACAAGACCCTGGGCCAGGTGCGCGCCTTCGACGAGGGCGGCGCGCAACTGGCGGTCTATCCGGCCACGGTGGGCAGCACCGAACGTCCCGCCCCGTCCGGCGAATGGGCCGTGCGGACCCTGGCGCCGCGCCCGACCTACACCTACGACCCGTCGCGCCTCACCTTCGGCAAGCCCAAGGCCAAGCTGACCATCAAGGCGGGACCTAACAATCCGGTCGGCTCGACCTGGATCGACCTGACCAAGGACACCTACGGCATCCATGGCACCCCGGACCCCAAGCTGGTCAACAAGCGTGCGTCGCACGGCTGCGTGCGCCTGACCAATTGGGACGCGGCCGAGCTGGGCTCGGCGGTGACGAAGGGCGCGAAGGTGATCTTCATGGGGACGGAGGCGCGCCCCGCCTAAACGGCCGGAAGCTTCAGCGTTCAGGCTGCGTTCAGCCGGCGGGCGGCCTATTGTGTCCGACAAGCCGCTTCAGCTTGGGGGAACCAAGATGTCCAAGACGCTCAGCCTGACCGCCCTTTCCGCCGCCGCCCTGATCGCCGGCTGGAGCGGCGCCGCCAGCGCCCAGGCCCCTGGCTGGGACGGCCGCTATGACGATCCGCCGCGCGGCTCCTACACGCGCTCGTGCCGTGAGATCACCGCCTTCGACGGTCGCGTGTGGGCGCGCTGCCAGACCGATCGCGGCGGCTGGGAATGGAGCAGCGTGCGCGCCCGCGATTGCGGCGGCCAGGGCCTGGAGAACCGGGACGGGCGCCTGCAGTGCGCGGGCTTCGTAGGCCCTGGCCCCGGCCCCTTCCCCGGTCCTGGCCCCGGCCCTGGCCGCCCGCCCGGCGGGGGCTGGCGCGCCGACGCGGTGCTGTTCGAACACGCCGGCTACGACGGTCGCGTCTACGAGGTGCGGGGCGACATGCCTGACCTCGACCAGGCCGACTTCAACGACAAGACGTCGTCGATCAAGATCCTA
>JAYRLX010000217.1:0-6488 GCA_041905125.1 Caulobacter sp.
GGCGGCCTTGGCGGCCACATAGACCGTGCGGTTCCCCTGACACGTCCCCGCGTTCATCAGACCCTTCAGATAGCCGCGCCGCACGAAGCCCGCCTTGATCGCCTCGCGCACCTGCTGGTCGTGCCTTTCAGCGCCGGTCAGGCGGCGGACCCAGCCGCGCATCGGGATCACGTCGGTGATCGTGCTTGCCACGACGCCCAGCACGGGCCGCGACAGGCTCTCGTCCTTGTTGTCGTCCTTGGGGTCGTCGTAGTCATCGCCCAGCACCGCGTCGAGCTGCTGGATCTCGGCCTTCAGCGGCGCGCAGCCCGTCTTGGGCGGGGCGTAGGGATCGACGACGGCCTTCTTCAAGAGGTCCGGGATCTCTGAGCGGACGACGTTGATGTCGCGCAGCGGGGCCACCACCGCCGAGCCAAGGTTGTCGGTATTGGCCTCCGAGGAGGTCTGGGGGACTTTCGGGGCGTCCTTCTGGGACTTTCCCGCCAGCGCCGCGTCGGCCGCCCCCATCCCCACGCACAGCGCCAGCACGGCCACGCCGCAGCGCTTCAGCGCGCCGACGGAGGGCTTTTGAACGGGCGGCGGCATCGTCGTGACCTCGCAAGGTTGATCCATGCCGGTTCAACCCGAGAACGGCCCCGCTCGTTCCGTCGCGCGCGCCTTCGTGATCCTAGATCCGGGGAAGCCCGCCCATGATCGCGGTCAGCGCCAGCACCGTCTGGCCCTCCATGGCGCTGTGGCCGGCGTCGGTGATGACGTAGGTCGCCGGGGGCGCGCCCGCCTTCTCCAGCGCCTCGACCAGGCGCGAGGCCTGGGTCAGCGGGCAGACCTGATCGAAGCGGCCGTGGACGATGTGGACCGGGACGTCCTTCAGCGCGCCGACGCCGTCCGTGATCTCGTCGGCTTTGAGGAACAGGTCGTTGGCGAAGAAGTGAGCCTCGATCTGGGCGAAGCTGAGCGCGAACTCGGCCTCGCCGAACTTGCCCGGATCGCTGGCGGCCGGGATCATGTTCGAAATCGTCCCCTCCCACACCGACCAGGCCAGGGCCGCCTGCAGCTGGCGCTGGCGCTCGGGCTCGGTGGTCGGAATGCTGTCGAAGATGGCCTTGTAGGCGCCCATCATGTCGTCGCGCAGCTCGGCCGGAATGACCTCGACGAAGGCCTTCCATTCGTCCGGATAGGCGATGTAGGCGCCGGGCTCGGTCAGGCCATAGGGCTTGTCGGCGAAGGTCGCGGCATTGCCCTGGTACATGTAGAGCAGGTCTTCCTTGGACCCCAGGAAGATGCCGCGCAGGATCAGCGAGGCGACCTTGTCCGGGTTACGGATGGCGTAGACCAGGGCCAGCGTGCTGCCCCAGCTGCCGCCGAACACGTGCATCTTGCCGGTGATGCCGAGTTCGTCGCGCAAGGCGTTGATGTCGGCGACCAGATAGTCCGTCGTATTGTGCGCCAAGGCCTTCTCCGGCCCGTCGGCGGCCACGGTCGGGCGGCTCTTGCCGCAGCCGCGCTGGTCGAACAGGATCACGCGATAGCGATCCGGATCGAAGAAGCGCGACATCACCGGCGCGCAGGCCCCGCCCGGCCCGCCGTGCAGGAACATCACCGGCTCGCCGTCGGCGCGGCCGTATTCCTCCCAGTAGAGCTCGTGGTCCGGCGCGGTGTCGACCCGCAGCCAGCCGGTGCGCAGGGGTTCGCCCTGCGGATAGGTCCACTCGTCAGTGACCTTGCTGGTCGTGCGAAGCCGCGAGAAGTCCATGGTCGAATCCTGTCGAAAGCGGATGCGATACTCTCTAGAGGAAATGCGGCCTCAATCCGAGCAAGCGACATGACCATCGAGATCGAAGACCGCCACGCCGCCGCCGCTTTCCGCCGCCTGGTCGAGCACCTGCAGATGCGCGCCGACGCCCAGAACATCGACCTGATGGGCCTGGCCGGCTTCTGCCGCAACTGCCTGGGCGACTGGGTCAGCGAGGCCTCGGACGGCGCGATCAGCAAGGAGGCCGCCCGCGCCGCGGTCCACGGCATGCCCGCCGCCGAGTGGAAGGCCAAGCATCAGACGCCCGCCACGCCGGAGCAGCTGGCGCGGATGGAAGAGAGCCTGGCGCTGAACGCCAAGCTGCGCGGCGAACGCTCGTAAAGGGACGGGAACAGACACCCTCTCCCCCCGGGAGAGGGCGGGGCCCGCGCCGTCAGGCGTGGGAGGGTGAGGGTCTGGCCAAGCCGCCCTCCAGGCCGCGCAAGCACCTGATCGAACAGGCTTTATTCGGCGATCGGCGAGATCCCTCACCCTCCCGCGCGATGCGCGGGTCCCTCCCTCTCCCCGAGGGAGAGGGTGATGTTTCGGACGAGCGTTATCGCGATCTCATCCTCCCCCTCCAAAACCGCCTTATCCTGTCTCCACCTCGAGGCGATGGGGAGGGCGCGCGGCCAGCGACCTTCGCGGCTTCGGGGGGCGGTCGAGCGGGGACAGGTTCGAGGGGGATACTCGAACGGTCCGGGGATCTGGTTGCTGGCCAGGCCCGCCCGCCGTCGGCGTGGTTGGAGATAAAAGGGCGTGTTTGGCTGAAGGCCCGTCCTCTTCGACCGCTAGGTCTCTCGGAAACGGGAGGCCTAGGTTCCGGTAAGGCCTGAATAGGGCCACCCGACGGGACGCTGGTGGAAAACGATCGCGCGAGGCGCCGGGCTTCGTCGAAACGGTAATTACTATTCACACTCCGGACGAACGTCCGGCGCCTCGCATCCCTCCCCGCTCCCGGCGTTTCCGCGTCGGGTCGATTTCGCGCGCCCTCCCCCATCCAGGGGGAAGGGAGTTTGTGGGAGAACCGATCATGCCCCTGCCTCGAAAGCCACGCCTCAAGCGCTGCACCGGCGGCACCCGCGCCAGCCGGCGCTTCATCCGCGACAAGGCTCGTCTGAAAGCCATGCTCATGGCCCGGTTCATCGCGCTTCACGAACAGATCGAACGACGCAAGCAATACACCTATCGCGGCGCGTACGGCGCGATCAGCTACTTCAAGCCCGGAGAGCCCATTCCACCGGGCTATCAGAAGGTCGAGTACGACGAGGACGGCAACGAAACCCCGCCCTACGTCAAAGAAAAAGTCCCCGGCCTTGCGACCGAGGACTTCTCCTTGTTCTTCAGGGAACGAGAGACGCTTAGCGGATGACCCGCGCGCCCTTGCCCTTCATCACGGCCTCGACCTCGGCCGCGCGCACCATCGAGGTGTCGCCCGGGGTGGTCATGGCCAGGGCGCCGTGAGCCGCGCCGTACTCGACGGCGGCCTGCGGGCCCTTGCCTTCCATGAAGCCGTAGGCCAGGCCCGAGGCGAAGCCGTCGCCGCCGCCGACGCGGTCGTAGATTTCCAGGTTCTCGCGCATCATCGAGGCGTAGAACTGGCCGCCGGCGTACAGGATCGCCGACCAGTCGTTGACCGAGGCGGTCTTGGCGTTGCGCAGCGTGGTCGCGGCGACCTTGAAGTTCGGGAACTCCTTCACGGCCGTCTCGATCATCTTCTTGAAGTTGGCCGGGTCGATCGAGCTGATGTGCTCGTCCAGGCCTTCCACTTCGAAGCCGAGGCAGGCGGTGAAGTCTTCCTCGTTGCCGATCATCACGTCGACGTACTTGGCGATGTGGCGGTTGATCTTCTGGGCGCCTTCCTTGCCGCCCTGCGACTTCCACAGCGAGGCGCGGTAGTTCAGGTCGTAGGAGACGATCGTGCCGTACTTGCGGGCCACTTCAACGGCCTCAATCACGGCTTCGGCGGTGTTGCTGGCCAGGGCCGCGAAGATGCCGCCGGTGTGGAACCAGCGCACGCCTTCCTCGCCGAACAGCTTTTCCCAGTTCACTTCACCGGGGCGGATCTGCGAGGCGGCCGAGTGACCCCGGTCGCTGCAGCCCAGGGCCGGGCGAACGCCGAAGCCCTTTTCGGTGAAGTTCAGGCCGACGCGGGTGTTGCGGCCCAGGCCGTCGAACTCGCGCCAGATGACGTGGGACATGTCCACGCCGCCCTGCATGATCAGGTCCTCGACCAGCCAGCCCAGATCGTTGTTCGGCAGGGCCGTCACGACGGTCGAGCGCTTGCCCCAGCACTTCCGGAAAGCGCGGGCGACATTGTACTCGCCGCCGCCTTCCCAGACGTTGAACTGACGCGCGTTGCGGACCCGGCCGAAGCCCGGATCGAAACGCAGCATCACTTCGCCGAAGCTGGCGCAGTCCCACTTCGTCTCCGAAGCCGGGCGGATGTTCAGGATGTTGTCGGTCATTTGGTCTTAGGCCTTCCCACGAACCTTCTTGATCAGATCGACGGTCTCGCGGACCTTCTTGGAGATGCCCGCGTAGTCCTTGGCGTCCAGCAGCTCTTGCGTGATCAGCTTGGAGCCCATGCCGGCGGCGACGATGCCCGCGCCGAACCACTTCTTCACCGAGGCCTCGTCCGGATCGACGCCGCCCGTCGGCATGATGCGGGTCCAGGGCATCGGGCCCAGCACCGCCTTGACGAAATCGGGACCGCCGACCGACGAACCCGGGAAAACCTTGACGATCTCGCAGCCCAGCTCTTCGGCGTACGAGATTTCCGAGGCCGAGCCGCAGCCCGGCGAGTACGGGATCTTGCGACGGTTGCAGACCTTGGCGACGTCGGCGTTCAGGATCGGGCCGACGACGAACTTGGCGCCGTTGGCGATGTAGATGCCGGCGGTCGGGGCGTCGACGATCGAGCCCACGCCCATGATCACGCGCGGATCTGCCTTATCGAAATAACGGGTGACTTCGTAGAAGACGTGGCTGGCGAAATCGCCGCGATTGGTGAATTCGATGCAGGGCGCGCCGCCGTCGGCGCAGGCCTGGATCACGTTCTTACAGACCTCGACGTCGGGGTGGTAGAACACCGGGATCACGCCCTGGTCCATCAGGGCGGTCAGCACCGCCATACGGTCTTTCACCATCTCAAACTCCTTCCCGAAGGCTCGTTCTTGCGCGGACCGCCGGAAAGAGGCCCGCGTGAGCAAAATTTCGCCGATGCCGGCTCAGGCCGTTCCCTTAGACCGCGTTGCGGACAGGCGCCAGAACTGGCTTGCCGCTACGTCAAACTAAAAGGCGGAACGCGGGGCCGAGCCGCCGGGCTCGCGATCCGCGTGAAAGACACTGGTCCTCGTTTCCTTCCCCAAACCTTTTGCGGCGCCTCCCCTCGCCCGGCCGCCGACGCAAAAGTGAGGGCGCCGGCATGACCCGACGCCCCGGAGTTTGCGCAGGAGCGAGCTCAAAGAGCCGCAAACGAGACGACCGACCACGACGTCGAGCCGAAACGTGATGACACCGGTGTCACTCGAGAGGAGGGAAAGTGGCCAAGCCACTTAGCCACCGGTGTCATGAGCAGATAAACAGAAACCGACGGGGAGCGCAAGCGGGGTTGAGGCGGGATTTTAGGATAGGCAAGAGATTGAAAAGGAAGGGCTTTGCCACACTGGGAGAACAGCGCTCAACAGCCGCCCTCCCCGCTCCGGAAAATCACCCCGTATTGCGCAGGCCCGCGGCGATGCCGGCGACCGTCAGCTGGATCGCCAGCCGCAACTCCTCGTCCTGGTCCCCCGCCCGGCGGCGCGACAACAGTTCCAGCTGCAGGTGGTTCAGCGGATCGACGACACGGCCCGCCAAGGCCACGGATTCGGCGAGGTCGGGCTGGTTGTCGAGCAGGCTGGACCCGCCACGGATGGCCAGGGCCAGCTCGGCCGCTCGCTCGTGCTCGCGCCGGATCGTCGCGAAGATGCGCTGGGCGTGCGCCTTGTCCGGCGACAACGCCACGTAGCGCGAGGCGATCGGCATGTGGCTCTGGGCCAGGGCCAGCTCCATGTTCGACAGAAGCGAGGCGAAGAAATCGAAGTTCCCCGCCAGGTCGCGCAGTTGCTCGACCGACAGGCCGGCGCGATCGACGCCCGACGCGAAGCCGTACCAGCCCGGCAGCATGAAGCGCGCCTGCGACCAGCTGAACACCCACGGGATGGCCCGAAGGTCCTCGATCTTGCGGCTGGCGGTCCGGCTGGCGGGGCGGCTGCCGATGTTGAGGCCGACGATCTCGCTGATCGGGGTGACCGACCAGAAGAAGTCCTCGAAGGCCGGATCGTCGTACACCAGGGCGCGGAAACCGTGGAACGAGGCGTCGGCCAGGGCGGTCATCGCCGCGTCGATCTTGGGATCGGGGGCGTGAACCGGGCGCTCGCTGGCGATCAGCACGGCGGCGGCCAAGCCGTCGAGATTGCGACGGGCGGTGGGCTGGTCGCCGAAGCGGCGGGCGATCATCTCGCCCTGCTCGGTCATGCGGATGCGCCCCTGGACTGTGCCGGCCGGCTGGGCCAGCACGGCCTCGGCGGCCGGTCCCCCGCCCCGCCCGACGCTGCCGCCGCGGCCGTGGAACAGCTGCAGGCCCACGCCCATCCGGTCGGCCTCGCGCGCCAGGGCCGAGGCCC
This sequence comes from Caulobacter sp., assembly GCA_041905125.1. Classification (GTDB taxonomy): domain Bacteria; phylum Pseudomonadota; class Alphaproteobacteria; order Caulobacterales; family Caulobacteraceae; genus Caulobacter. The sequence continues at coordinate 6,460 of JAYRLX010000217.1, forward strand.
CAACCGCCACGCCGCGCCGGCTGGCGACA
>JAYRLX010000218.1:0-6476 GCA_041905125.1 Caulobacter sp.
CGCCGCGTCGGCCTCGAGCCCTTCAAGGAGGCTGTCTATGCCCAAGCTGATTGAGCTCGTTGAGGGTCAGGCCCGCTGGGCCGAGGACGCCTTCGTGTTCGTCGCCGACGAGGACGCCATCCCCGAAAGCGGCGACGTAATCCTGTCGCTGGCCCGCTTCGAAGCCGAGGGCGACGCCCTGCTGGCTTCGAACAGCCGCCGCGTCGGCGTGCGCATCGAGCCGGACCAGGAGGTCGAGGTGCTGGCCTACGACCTGCCGCGCATCGCGGTGGTCGCTCTTGCCTTCCCGAAGTATCGCGACGGCCGCGCCTATACCTCGGCCCGCCTGCTGCGCGAGCGCTTTGGCTATCAGGGCCAGGTCCGCGCCGTGGGCGACGTGCTGCGCGAGCAGGCGGGCTTCATGGTCCGCTGCGGCTTTGACGCGTTCGAGCCGGCCGATGGCGCGACGCCGGAAGCCTGGAGCCAGGCCGCCGGCCGCTTCCGCCACGTCTATCAGCGCGCCGCGGACGCGCGACCCGCGGCGTTCGACGAAAGAGCCTCCTGATGGCCTATGACCAGATCGGGGGAACCGCCGCGGGCCTCGCCGCGCGCCTGGATGCTGAGCTGCGCGAGGCCCATCCCGCGACGGTGCTGCGCGCGGCGTGCGACCAGTTCGGTTCGCGCCTGGCCCTGGTCTCGTCGTTCGGGGCCGAGTCGGCCGTGCTGCTGCACCTGGCCTCGCAGGTCTGGCCCAGGATCCCTGTGCTCTTCCTCGACACCGGCATGCTGTTTGGCCAGACGCTGGATTACCGCAAGAACCTCGCTGCTCAGCTCGGCCTGACCGATGTGCGTGACCTGCGCCCGGCCTATGCCGATCTTGCCACCCAGGACCCTCAATCGGACCTGTGGCGCACCAGCGTCGACGCCTGCTGCAACATCCGCAAGGTGCTGCCGCTGGACCGCGCCCTGGGCGGCTTCGACGCCTGGATCACCGGCCGCAAGCGCTTCCACGGCGGCGACCGCCTAAGCCTGCCGGTGGTCGAGGCCGCCGATGGCAAGGTGAAGTTCAATCCGCTGGCCAACTGGGGCAAGGCCGAGCTCGACGCCTATGTCGCCGAGCACCAGCTGCCGGCCCATCCGCTGGTCGCCCAGGGCTACGCCTCGATCGGCTGCTGGCCCTGCACCCAGCCTTCGGACGATGGCCGCTCGGGCCGTTGGGCGGGGCAGGAAAAGACCGAGTGCGGCATCCACGTGGCGCGGGCGCCAGGCGTCGCGCCGAATGTGGGCGGGGATATTTAGGGACTAGATGCTCCCCCGCCCTGCGGGGGAGCTGTCGCGGAGCGACTGAGGGGGCCAGTGCCGTCCAAGCCGAGCTAGCCCCCTCCGGCCCTCTGGGCCACGTCCCCCGCATCGCGGGGGAGGATCTGGCTCCTCACTCCCCCGGCCGATACGTCCGCACCGCGTGCTTCTTCACGTCCTCGGGATAGAAATAGACGTCCCGCAGGTTCCCCGCCGCATACCGCAGCGCCTGGTCGTTGAAGTGCGGCGAGGCGGGATCGCCGCTTTCGCCGCCGGCCGAGACGGCGCGGGCGCGGACCTTGTCGCCGAACTGCACGACCGCCACGAAGCTGTTGCCCAGCGTGCCGTAGTACTTCTTTGTCCCCGGCCACCGCTTGGCCCCGAACGAGGCCAGCGAGCCCCACTGCGCCGAGGTGAACGGCACGGGGATGCTGGGCTTCTTGTCATCGAAGGCCTGGACGATCGCGCCGTCGTTGCGCTGGAAGCGGTTGATCTCTCCCCACGGGGTCTTCCACGACCCGAAGTCGGCGGTCAGGCGATCCGAGGCTTCGGCCAGGGCCGCAAGCTTGTCGGCGGCCGTCAGCTTGTCGGCCATATAGTCATAGGTGTTGAGCCCCTGAGCCTTGGCCGCCGGCGCGGCCTTGGCCCACATGGCCTCGCCCCAGAACACGGCGAGCGAGGTCTCGGTCGAGCGGGCCGACCACTTGCGGTCCCAGGCGCTCAGCGCCGCGACCTGCTCGGCGACCTTGGCCTTCAGCGGATCGCCGTCGGGTGTGGCGGCGTAGGCCGCCTCCAGCGTCGGGATCAGCCGGGCGAAGGCGGTCAGGTACGGGTCGTAGGCCTTCTCGATCAGTCCGCCCAGGGTGAGGTTCCTGGCGTCCTTCAGCACCAGCTGGGCATGGAGGCCGCGCGGGTTCTCGCCGGCGGTGTCCATGTACTTCGGGAAGTCGGCCTTCTTCGGGCTGTAGGGACCCGCCGCCGTCCAAGGCCAGTTGTTGGTGTTGAAGGCCCAGCCGGTGGCCGGGTTCACCGCCTGCGGGGTCTTGTCGAGCGGCGTCAGGCCCTTCCAGTCGGTGGCGGGATCGGCGCCATCGACCGGCTTGGTATAGTCGAAGCGGTCGTCACGGATCGGAATGAACTGCGGGTGCAGATAGGCGATCTCGCCCTTGCTGTCGGCGAACAGGGTGTTGTTCGACGAATTGGCCTTCAGCTCCGCCACCTTCATGAAGCTCTTCAGGTCGGCGGCCTTGGTGCGCAGGAACGACTGCTGCAGGGCCTCCACCGGCTTGTTCATCAAGGCGATGCTGATCCACTTGCCGTCGGCCTCGCGGACGATCGGGCCGTGGTGGGTCTTGAAGACGGTGAAGCGCTTCTGCGCCATCGACCCGTCGGCGGCGCGATAGGGGACGGTGATGATCTCGGTCTTCAGCGGCCGCAGTTCCGAGCCGTACTTGTAGAAGCGCTTGCCGTCCTTCTCGACGATCGTCTCGGCGAACTCGTCGACCACGTCGACGCCGCTGGAGGTGTGCATCCAGCCGGCCTTGGCGTTGAAGCCCTGGTAGATGAAGAACTGGCCCCAGGTCGTCGCGCCATAGGCGTTCAGGCCCTGGTCGCTGGAGACCTGCATCTCCGAGCGGAAGAAGAAGCTGGTGTGCGGGTTGATCAGCAGCATCGCATGACCTTCCAGCGTGTTCTTCGGCGCGATGGCGATCCCGTTCGAGCCCTTCGGCTCCTTGAACAGCAGGCCCTTCTCGTCGGCGGTCATGGCCAGCTGGCGCTGGCCATAGAAGCTTTCCAACTGGGTCAGGGCCATGCGCTCGATGTCGCCGCCGATGCTGCCTTCCGAGAAGCTGAGCGCCATCCAGGGCTCGAAGCGGGTGATGACCTTCGGCTTCACGTTCGGATGCGTGGCGAGATAGTAGTTCAGGCCGTCGGCCCAGCCGTTCATCAGCGCCTTCAGCCAGGCCGGGCTCTTGGCGTAGTCGGCCTTCAGCACCGCCGGATCGATGAACAGCTTCTGGCGAAGATACGCCCAGATGGCCTTTTCGCCTTCCGCCTCCGCCGTGCGGCCCAGGGCGGTCATGAAGTTGGTCTCGACGCGGTTGAAGTCGTCCTCGGCCTGGGCGTAGGCCATGCCGAACACCGCGTCCGCGTCGGTCTTGCCGTGGATGTGGGCGATCCCCCAGTCGTCGCGGGTGATCGAGACGGCCGCGGCGCGGGTCTTGAGGCGGGGGAGGTCGTCAGCAGCGCGCGCCGGAGTCGTCGCGAGCGCGGCGCTCAAGGCCAGGGCCAGAACGCTGACAGACAGATTTCGCATGATCTTCCCCAAAACCGCTTTTCTCGCGAGAGCCGCGATCCAAGCCGAGTTTGGCGATCAATTCCAGTCCGCGTCTGACAGGCGGACGCCAAGTGCTATTGCGGCGGGCAGCCCTTGAACTCGCCGACCTTGCTGACCGACAGGCTGGAGAGGTCCAGGCCGCCGAGCGCCTTCATCGAAGCGGCGCCGAAGCCGCTGAACAGATCAAGCTTCAGGCCCTTGATCGCGCCGCCGATGTCGGAGGCGTACCAGTAGCCGTCATGCGTGGTGCCGTCGGGCATCGGCAGGCCGACGGTTTCCTTGATGAAGATGACCGTGCGGCGCGGGATCACCTTGGGATCGACCGCGACGGTGCGCATGGCCGCGACCTTGCAGCCCAGCGAGTCGAACGCGCGGATGCCCTTGGCGCCGGCGTGGTACATCGTCGCCCGCATCTTGTACTCGACCGAACCGGGCAGGGCGCCGCCGCCCAGGGCGGTGCTGATCAGCTCGCCCAGCGGATCGATGCGCGGCGTCGCGGCGGATGCGGAATCCGAGTCCGGAGCAGCGTGGGCGAGAGCGGGAGCGGCGAATGCGGAGATGACCGCGGTGGCCAAAATTCCGGCGAGCTTGCGTCGCATCGAGGGAAACCTCTTATCGGCGTGTCTGTCGGGCGGCGTCTGGATAGTCCGATCACGGCCCTGTGACAACCCTTAACCCCGCCCATGACGGGTATCGCTTCGCGTGATGGGCGAAAAATAGGCATAGATTCAGAGGGTTGAAACTTGGCCCTTTCCTGCCGATTTTCCCCTGATCGGAAGCTTCGCAGAAGGAACCCGGCGGTGATGCGGATTTACGGCGACTCGATTTCGGGCAACTGCCTCAAGGTTAAGTGGGTCGCCGAGCACCTTCGCCTGCCGTTCGAGTGGGTCGAGACCAGCGTGCTGACCGGCGAGACCCGCACGCCGGCGTTCCTGGCGATGAACCCGGCCGGCCAGGTCCCGCTGATCGTGCTAGACGACGGCCGCTCGCTCTCGCAGTCCAACGCCATCATCCTCTATCTGGCCGAGGGCTCGGCCCTGACCCCCGGCGACGCCTTCGCGCGCGCCAAGATGCTGGAGTGGATGTTCTGGGAGCAGTACAGCCACGAGCCCTATGTCGCCGTGGCGCGCTTCCAGATGCTGTACCTGGGCAAGCCGCGCGAAGAGCTCGAGCAACGCCTTGTGGAGCGCGGGGGCCAGGCTCTCGCGCGCCTTGAGACCCAGCTGCGACAGGCGCCATTCCTGGTCGGCGAGCAGGTCACCCTAGCGGACGTCGCGCTGGTGGCTTACACCCGCGTGGCGCACGAAGGCGGGTTCGACCTTGCGCTCTATCCGGCCGTGAAGGCCTGGGTGGGCCGCACCGAAGCCGCGCTCGGTATTATTTGATCGTCGGAGTTCCATCTTGCGTCTGTCGACCAGCCTGAAAGTCCTCGCCCTGGCCGCGGCGGCGGCCGCGCCGGCGCAATCGGCGCTCGCCTGGGGCGCTTCGGGGCACCGCGTCGTGGGCGTCGTCGGCGCCGCGACCCTGCCGACCGACGTGCCGGCCTTCCTGCGGACGCCGCAGGCTGTCGCCGCCATTGGCGAGTACGCCCGCGAGCCGGATCGCTGGAAGGGCTCGGGCAAGATCCACGACACCGATCGCGACGCGGCCCACTTCCTGGATGTCGACGACCAGGGGCGCATGTATGGCGGTCCGGCTTTCACGGTGGCGACCCTGCCGCCGACCCGCCCTGATTACGAGAAAGCCCTGCAGGCCGCCGGCACGGATGGCTGGAAGGCCGGCTATCTGCCCTACGCGATCATCGACGGCTACCAGCAGCTGGTGAAGGACTTCACCTACTGGCGCATCCTGACCGCGGCCGTGAAGCTGGAAAAGGACCCGACCCGTCTGGCCTACTACAAGGCCGACCTTAAGCGTCGCGAGGACCTGCTGCTGCGCGACCTGGGCGTCTGGGCGCACTATGTCGGCGACGGCAGCCAGCCGCTGCACCTGTCGGTGCACTACAACGGCTGGGGCGACTACCCCAACCCGAACGGCTACACCCAGGCGCGTTCGACCCACTTCCAGTTCGAGGGGCCGCTGACCTTGGCGCTGGCGGACGAGGCGTCGATCAAGGCGCTGGTGCCGGCCTACAAGCCCTGTGAGTGCTCGATCGAGACGCGCGTGGTCGGCTATCTGACCGACACCTGGAAACAGGTCGAGCCTCTGTATCAGCTGGAAAAGGCCGGCGGCATGGTCGAGACCGACCCCCGCGCCAAGACCTTCGTGCGGGCCCGGGTCGCGGCGGGCGCGACGGCTCTGCGGGATATGGTCGTCGACGCCTGGCGCGAAAGCGCCAACGGCAAGATCGGCTACCGTCCGGAGATCAGCGTGGCCGACGTCGAGGCCGGCAAGGCCGATCCGTGGTTCGACCTCTACGGCAAGGACTAGGCGCGTGCTGAGCTTCGGCTCGCCCGTCGCGGGGCTGACCTATTTCGACCGTCGGGCGGCGTTCGGCGTGGCCGAGAACGCGCTGGGCCAGATCGCCCTGGCGCAGGTCACCAAGCCCGGCAAGGCGCCGTACTTCGACCTGCCAGGCGGGGCGGTGGACGGCGACGAGACCGAAGAACAGGCCGTCGCGCGCGAGTTCGGCGAAGAGACTGGTCTGGTGGTCGAGGCTGTTCGCCTGATCGAGACCGTCTCGCAGCACTTCCTGAAGTCGGACGGTCAGCCGGTCCGTAATCACGGCGGCGTCTATGTCGTCAAACTGCTGGGCGACAACCCGACCTTGAAGGTCGAGGACGACCACGCGCTGGTCTGGCTGGACCCGCGCGACGCCGTGGTCGCCCTGCGCCACGACGCCCATGCGTGGGCGGTCGCG
>JAYRLX010000219.1:0-6459 GCA_041905125.1 Caulobacter sp.
CACCAGCAGCCCCGGCACGACGAACAGCAGCCCGGCCGCGACGCCGCCCCGAATGCCGTGCAGACGCCAGCCCAGCCAGGTCGCCAGTTGCTGCGCCTCGGGTCCGGGCAAGAGCATGCAGAAGCTCAGCGCCCGCGCGAACTCGTCCTCGTCGACCCAGTCGCGGCTTTCGACGACCTCTTTATGCAACAGGGCGATCTGGCCGGCGGGGCCGCCAAAACCCAACAGGCCGATCTTCAGCCAGACCGGCAGGGCTTCGGCAAAGCTGGGAGCGGCCTTGAGCTTCAAGTCAGGCCCGCCAGACGCGCGAGCGGCCGCCAGGCTCGCCAAGGCGCGCGACGATCCAGTCGCCAGCCTCGACCGCCGCCGCCTCGACGCTGGCGGGCGCGCCGATCATCACCATCGCGCTGCCGTTCATCTTCATGGGATCCGTCAGGGGGCGGAGACGAAGCTCGGCGACTAGCAGGTCCTTCGTGACGGTTTCCATCGCGCGCAGGAAGGCGTCGAACGTCTCAAGGTCCTTGAGCGGCAGCCAGATCGCCAAGGCCGCGTCGGGCGCGCGCTTGAGCACCGCGCGCGTGGTCTCGGCGATGCGGGCGTAGTCGTCCGGCCGTTCGAACGGCGGATCGATGACCACGAAAGCCCGCCCGCCCCGGCCCGCCTGGGCGGCGGCGGTGGCGAAGCCGTCGGCTTGCAGGGCCTGGGCGTTAGCGTAGGGGGCCAGCGTCTTGCTGAGCAGGGTCATGTCGTCGGGGCGCAGCTCGCAGCCCGCATAACGGTCACCCTTCCGAAGCGCGCGCGCGATTAGCAGCGGCGAGCCGGGATAGAGGTCGCCCTCCTGGCCGCTGTTGATCTTCAACACCGCCGCAAGCAGCGGCTCGAACACCGCCGGCGCGTCGCTGGCCGCCTTCAATCGGAAGATCCCCGCCTGAGCCTCGCCCGAGCGCCGCGCCATCTCGCCGGCGAGGTCGTAGGCGCCCGCGCCCGCATGGGTGTCGATGACCGCCAGCGCCTCGCCCCGCCCCTGCAAGGCCGAAAGCATGGCCAGCAGGATCGTATGCTTGTGCAGGTCGGCGAAGTTGCCGGCGTGGAAGGCGTGACGATAGTTCATGCCCGTCCCTACCACGCCCCGTGCGCGCGACCAGCTTCCTGAAGCTCCTCGATCATTTTGTCCTTGAGGGCCTTGGGGCCGACGATCTCGATCTTGTCGCCCCAGGTGAAGAGGTGCCACGCCAATTCGCGCATGCCCCCGGCGCGGAAGGTGACCCGCACCGAGCCGTCGGCCTCCTGGCTGACCTGCTGCGTCGCGTGAAAGCGCCAGCGCAAAGCATCCTCCGCCCCCTCCGGCTTGATCCGCAGAACCACGTCCTGGATCTCGTCGTGATAGATGCCGAAGCTCTCGTCGGCGAAGGCCTGCAGCGAGAAGTCCTCGGGCGGCGACGCGGGCTTGTCGAGCACCTTCAGGTCGCTCATTCGATCCAGACGCCAGGAGCGCGGCTTGCCGCCCTGGCCTTCCATCGCCACCAGATAGTTGCTGCGGCCGAATAGGACGCCCAGAGGCGTCACCTCCCGGGTGCGCCCCGGCGTGCTGCCGCCCTCGTAGCGGAACGACAGCGCCTGAAGGCCCTTGATGGCGGTGCGGATGGCGGCCAGCACGGCCTCGTCCTCGAACGGGCGCGGGCCGGCGTGGATCGCGATGGTCTCGGCTTGCACCAGGGCCTCGACGTCGGGCGCGACGCGCCGCCGCGCGGAGCCGCGCAGCGCGGCCAGCAGCTTGGCCTCAAGCGCATAGAGAGAAGCCGCGCGCGCGTCGGCGCCGGACGCCTTGTAATTGTCGGCCGCCGTGCGCAGGGCCGCCAGCTCCTCGGCGGTGGGCGTCTGGAATACGCCGTCTAGGCCCGACGGGATGCGGAAACGCTTGGTCGGCGGATCGTCGATCGCCTCCATCTGCGGGAAGGCCGTCCAGACCGCGTCGCGCATCCGCTCGGCGGTGCGACGCCCCACGCCCAAGGCCTGGGCCATCTCGTCCAGGGTGAGCCCCTCGGCGGATCCGGCCAGCATCCGGGCGAGGTCCAGCAGGCGGGTGGCTTTCTCGTGTCGCATGGCGCCAGCTTATACGACCGTTTCTGTCGCAGCGCGCGGACAATCTTCGAGTGTCGAGATTGGAAAGGAGCCCTTGATGTCGCGCTTCGCCTGTTCCCCCTGGGCCGTCGCCCCCGTCAACGCCGCCATGATCTCGGCCGTGCTGGACTATGCCGATATTCACCGCGACCTGGGCGGCGGCCGCACCCTGCGGCGGATCAGCCACGAGCGCGCCGCCAAGGCGGACATCTTCCTGCTGCTCGGCCGGGACGCCGAGCGGGTGACCGATATCGGGCTCGTCTGGAACGACCGCGAGGACCAGATCGTGCGGATCACCGACGACGCCGAACTGCGCGATTCCCGCCTGACGGCGTGGGAGGAAGCCTTCGATCTGTTCGAGACCGAAGACACCGACGAAATGGCCGAACCGATGCGCCTTTGCGCGTGAGCAGGTTGGCCCGGACACGCTCCGCGTGACTTCCGGCCACGAACAAAAACGTCGTTCTGCCTAAAATCCGAGATCGACCGCCGCGCAAAACGGCGCCCATCGGGCGCCGGCGCGGTTATGGCGCTTTCCGGCCGCGCTCTCATTGCCGAACGCCGCAACTTCCACCCCCAATGAATAGATCGGCCAGTTGCCGGTGTTTTTGAGTGCCCGCGTCAAAAAATATAATCGTCGGGAGAAAATCGCCATGGATAAGGGAATCTAATCGCTTTAATAAACAGAATGAGGGGGTAGTTTATGAATCGGCGTTTTAAACCCGCACTGTTGGCGGGTATTTCCGCCCTGTCGGTTACTATCGGATACTCTGCGAGCGCCTTTGCCGCCGATGCGGCCGCGACGCCGCCCGACCAGACCGAGGTCGACACCATCATCGTCACCGGCACGCGCCAGACCGGCCTGCGGGTCATTGACAGCCCCGCCCCCGTCCAAGTCGTCGACACTAGCACGCTTGAGCGCACCGGCACGGTGGACCTGCGCCTCGGCCTCGCCAATCTGGTGCCGTCGTTCAACGCCCAGGCCTTCGGCGGCGACACCGCCAACCTGACCCTTTCGGCCCGCCTGCGCGGCCTTTCGCCCAACCAGGCCCTGGTGCTGGTCAACGGCAAGCGCCGTCACACCACCGGCAACCTCGCGGTCCTGTCGGGCGTCTACCAAGGCGCCGCGGCCGCCGACCTCGGCTTCATCCCGATGGCCGGCATCGGCCGCATCGAAGTGCTGACCGACGGCGCCGCCGCCCAGTACGGCACGGACGCCATCGCCGGCGTCGTCAACATCATCCTGAAGAAGAACGCCTCGGGCGGCTCGATCTCGGCGACCGGCGGCGAATACTTCGACGGCGGTGGCAAGACGGCCGGCGGTTCGGTCAACATCGGCATGGCGCCGACCGAGACCAGCTATCTGAACCTGACCGTCGAGGCCAAGTACCACGGCTTCTCGAACCGCGGCCTGCCGGACCAGCGGGTGTTCAACCCCGCCAGCCCCAGCTATTCGGCCGCCAACAACGCGATCGAAAGCAAGATCCCGGGCTATCCCAACCTGAACCTGATCTCGGGCGACGCCGAGTATCGGATGCAGAACGTGGCCTTCAACGCCGGCGTCGAGCTTCCCGCCGATTTCGAGCTCTATTCGTTCGGCACCTACGGCCACAAGGACGCGTCGGCCTACGAGAACTACCGTCGTTATAGCCGCATCCAGGGCAAGCAGGGCGCGGCCGACCGGCCCTTCCCGCTGGGCTTCAGCCCGCGTGAGCGCATCATCGAAGACGACTACGGCCTGACCTTCGGCCTCTCGGGCAAGGTCGTGGGCTGGGACGTCGACCTGTCGTCGACCTACGGCAAGGACGCCATCGAGGTGCGCGTCGAAGACTCGGCCAACGCCAGCCTCTACGCCGACACCTCGACCCTGACGGCCAAGGGCTTCACCCCGACCTCGTTCCACGCTGGCAGCTGGGGCACCACCCAGTGGACCAACAACCTGGACGTCCGTCGCGGCGTGGGCGTGGGCCGGGCCGCGCCGGTGGTCGTGGGCTTCGGCTACGAGCAGCGTCGCGGCACCAACCGCATCGGCGCCGGCGACGCGGCCTCGACCTACAAGGAAGGTTCGCAGTCGTATCCGGGCTTCTCGAAGACCGACGCTGGCGGCCACGCCCGCACCAGCTGGGCCGTCTACACTGACGTCGCCGCCACGCCGGTCACCGAGTGGAAGATCGACGCGGCCCTGCGCTACGAGAAGTTCAGCGACTTTGGCGACACCACGGTCGCCAAGCTGACCAGCCGCTACGACTTCAATGAGAAGTTCGCTCTGCGCGGCACGGTGTCGACCGGCTTCCGCGCCCCGACCCTGGCGGAATCCTTCTACTCGGCCACCAACGTTTCGCCGACCAGCGCCTTCGTGCAGCTGGCCCCGAACTCGAGCGCCGCGCGTCTTCTGGGCATCGACAAGCTGAAGCCCGAGAAGTCGACCAACTTCAGCCTCGGCGTCGTGGCTCACCCGTTCGACAAGCTGACCGCCACGATCGACGCCTACCAGATCAAGCTCAAGGACCGGATCTTCGGCTCCAGCTCGGTCTACGGCATGCGCAACGGCGTGATCGTCAACCCGAACGTCAACGCCGCGATCGCCGCCAACGGCAACGTGCTGGACAGCACGGTGACCAGCACCGGCATCAACATCTTCTCGAACGGCCTCGACACCCGCACCCAGGGTATCGACGTCGTCATCTCCTACCCCACCGAACTGGGCGACTACGGCCGGATCGACTGGACGCTGAGCGGCAACGTCAACAAGACCAAGATCACCAAGGTCAAGTCGGCGCCAACCGCCCTGGGCGTCACCAGCACCGCCTTCCCGACCGGCCAGGTCCTGTTCGCCGGCAACGCCGCCTCGCTGCTCGAGAAGGCCGCGCCGAAGTACAAGGTCGGCCTGAACGGCCTCTACTCGTTCGGCAAGCTGTCGCTGAACGTGACCGAGACCTTCTACGGCAAGGCCGAGGCCCTGTCCGATCCGGGCACCGGGCCGCTGCTGAACACCGTGGCAAGCGCCACGGCGATCACCGACGCCGAGCTCTCCTACAAGTTCCCCAAGGGCGTCGTCGCCGCGATCGGGGCCAACAACCTGTTCAACAAGTATCCGGACAAGTTCACGGCCGCCTATCAGGCCGCCTGCGTCGCCTCCGGCGGCGGCTGCGTCACCCAATATCCGTCGTTCTCGCCCTACGGCATCAACGGCGGCTACTACTACGGTCGCCTGACCTTCTCGTTCTAAGCGAGCGTTCGGCGTCACAACGCGAAGGGGCGGATCGAAAGGTCCGCCCCTTTTGCTTGGGGTCAGAGCGCCTTGCCCATCCGGATCAGCGGCACGCGGTAGCCGGACGAAGTTTCGGCCTCGAACGGCTCGATGTCGTGATAGCCGCAGGCGCGATACAGCGGGACGCCGCCCATGGTCGCCGCCATCTCGGCGCGCGTGAAGCCTTCGCGCCGCGCCGCGTCCTCGCAGGCGTCGAGGATCATCCGCCCGACGCCCTTCCGCGTGTGATCGGGGTGGGTGTACATCGCCCGCACCCGCGCGGCGTCCTTGGTCGGGTCCAGCAAGGCCGCATCGCGCCCCGCCGAATGGTCGCCGCCGAACAAGGTGGCCCGGCGACTCCAGCCGCCGCAGCCGGCGATCGCGTTTCCATCCTCGACGACGAAGTAGGCGCCGTCGGCGATCAGTTGGGTGTCCAGCCCCATCACCTCATAGGACGCCTTGACGCCTTCCGGCGGAAGGAAAGCGGGCAGCAGTTCGCCGATCGCCCGATCCATGAGGGCCGACAGGACCGGCATGTCTTCGGGCCGGGCGAGTCGCAGGCGGAGGGCTTGGGCTGGAAAGGTCATGACGCTCCCATGGGACGGCGCTGGGCTGCGAGAAAAACAAGGATTCGGCGAGTCCGCGACGATCTTTCCGCCTCGCCCAGCGATCGCTCAAAGCCGGCTCCAGGCGCCCAATGGTCAGGCGTCCAACATGTCAGTCCACGTCTCGACTGAAAACGGATTGCGCCGCGCAAGCCTGGATTTCGAGATACCCTCCGTTCCGGTCAGTGCGGCCGGTGCGACGCCGAACGCTGGATCGCCGTTCGGCCAAGGACAAGGGCGGGGATTGATGAGCGGATTGGATACTGTAACGGCGGGTGGCGTTCTCACGCGCCGGCGTTTCTTCGAAAGCTTGGCCGCGGTCGGCGGCATGTCGCTGGTGCTGTCTGGCATGGAGGCCCTGGGCTTCAGCCAAGCCTCGGCCACCGAGTTGCCGCCCGAGTTGAAGGGCGGGGCCAAGAACACCAAGATCGTGATCCTGGGCGCGGGCCTGGCAGGCATGACCGCCGCCTACGAGCTCAGCAA
>JAYRLX010000220.1:0-6430 GCA_041905125.1 Caulobacter sp.
ATCAGCGGCAGGTCGACGCCCGCGCCGACGGTGATGAAGAAGAGGCCCAGCAGCAGGCCTCGGAACGGCTCGATGTCCGTCTCCAGCTCGCGCCGGAACTCGCTCTCGGCCAGCACCACGCCGGCCAGGAAGGCGCCGAGGGCGGGGGAGAGGCCGACGATCTGCATCAGGCTGGCGACCGCCACGACGATCAGCAGCGCCGAGGCGGTGAAGATCTCGCGCAGGCGCGCCTTGGCGATGAAGCGGAAGACGGGGCGCACCAGGTAGCGACCGCCGCCGACCACGGCCGCGACCGCGGCGAAGACCGAAAGGCCCTGGGCCCAGGCGGGCAGGTGGGCGATCAGGCTGGCGCCGCCGTGTCCGCCCGCGTCGCCGTGGGCCTGGGGCGCGACCGTCGCCAGCAGCGGCAGCAGGGCGAACATCGGGATGACCGCCAGGTCCTGCAGCAGCAGGATTCCGAACGCCGCGCGGCCGACGGGCCCCTGCCTTAGCCCCTTCTCGTCGAGCGTCTGCAGCACGATGGCCGTGGAAGACATCGCCAGCACCATGCCGACCGCCAGGGCGGTCTGCCACGGCAGGCCCAGCAGCATGGCCGCCCCGGCGATCGCCAGCGAGGTGCAGACCACCTGGGTGCCGCCGAAGCCGAAAATGGCCTTGCGCATGTCCCACAGCATCGAGGGACGCACCTCAAGGCCGATCAGGAACAGCAGGATGACGACGCCGAACTCGGCGAACTTCATGACGTCGGCCTGGGCGCCGACCAGCGACAGGGCGTAGGGGCCGATCACGACGCCGGCGATCAGGTAGCCGAGCACCGAGCCGAGGCCCAGCCGCTTGGCGATCGGCACCGAGACGACGGCCGCGCCCAGATAGACCAGGGTCTGGGTGAGGAAGTTTTCCATCTATCCCTAGGCCTCCGCGCGAGCTGGCAGCAGCGAGGCCACCCGCGCCTTGTAGCGTTCGGCTTCGGCCTTCAGGGCCGCGTCGTCCTTGACCGAGGCGCCGTGCACCACGAACGGCGTCTCCCATTCCATGCCGCACAGGTGGGCGGTCTGCTCCAGCGGCCGCAGAAACTCGTCCATGCTGAAGCGATTATAGCCGTGGGCGTGATAGGCCTTGGCCGAGCCGCCCGTGGTGCAGGCCACGAACAGCTTCTTGCCCTTCAGCGCCTCGCCGCCCTCGCCATAGGCGAAGCCGTGCAGCCAGACGATGTCCAGCCACTCCTTCAGCAGGGACGGCGTCGAGTACCAGAACAGCGGGAACTGCAGGGCGACGACGTCGTGGGCCACGAGGGCGGCCTGCTCGGTCTCGATATCGACCACGAAGTCCGGATAGGTCTCGTAGAGATCCTTGAAGGTGACGCCGGAAAGGCTCTTGGCCGCCTTGGCCAGGGTGCGATTGGCGCGCGAGCGTTCAAGCGCCGGGTGAGCCAGCACCAGAAGCAAGCCTGAGGTGGCGGGTGTCACCGAGCCGGTGTTAGCGTCGGACATCAGGCGGCCCTTCCGGAAAAATAATTCATCAAGGGTTGAATTTCTTCCACGTTGAGGCGACACGGTTCGCCGAGCGCGGACCGGAAGCTGGCAAGCAGGCTTTTCATCCGCCTTGGATAAAAAGATCCGGGCGGTTTGGGATAGCCCGCGAGTTCGGAATAGGGAGACACCATGGTCGACAAGGTGAAGAAAGACGCCGTCGAGGCCCTGGCCGGGCTGCTCAAGGACGGCATGACCATCATGGCCGGCGGCTTTGGCCTCTGCGGCATTCCGGAAAACCTGATCGCGGCGATCCGCGAAGCGGGGGTGAAGGACCTCACGGTCGTCTCCAACAATTGCGGCGTCGACGGCTTCGGCCTGGGCATCCTGCTGGAAAATCGCCAAATCAAGAAGATGGTCTCGTCCTATGTGGGTGAGAACAAGCTGTTCGAACAGCTCTACCTGAGCGGTGAGCTGGAGCTGGAGTTCAATCCGCAGGGCACGCTGGCCGAGCGGATCCGTGCGGGCGGCGCGGGCATCCCCGCCTTCTTCACGCGCACCGGCTACGGCACCCTGGTGGCCGAAGGCAAGGAGGTCCGCGAGTTCGACGGCGAGATGTACGTGATGGAGCGCGGCCTGACCGCCGACCTCTCGATCGTCAAGGCCTGGAAAGGCGACGCCGAGGGCAACCTGATCTACCGGAAGACCGCCCGGAACTTCAATCCGATGATGGCCACGGCCGGCCGCGCCACGGTGGTCGAGGTCGAGGAACTGGTCGAGATCGGCGCCCTGGACAAGGACGCGATCCATACCCCCGGCATCTATGTCGACCGCATCATCAAGGGCGCGAAGTTCGAGAAGCGCATCGAGCGGGTCACCACTCGCCAGAAGGAGCAAGCGTAATGGCCTGGACCCGCGACGAGATGGCGGCCCGCGCCGCCAAGGAGCTGCAGGACGGCTTCTATGTGAACCTCGGCATCGGCATCCCGACCCTGGTCGCCAACTACATCCCCGAAGGCATGCACGTGACGCTGCAGAGCGAGAACGGCATGCTGGGCATGGGTCCCTTCCCCTATGAGGGCGAGGAAGACGCCGACCTGATCAACGCCGGCAAGCAGACAATCACCGAGCTCGACAGCAGCTCGTACTTCAGCTCGGCCGACAGCTTCGCCATGATCCGCGGCGGCCACATCGCCCTGTCGATCCTGGGCGGCATGCAGGTGGCCGAGAACGGCGATCTCGCCAACTGGATGGTGCCCGGCAAGATGGTCAAGGGCATGGGCGGGGCCATGGACCTGGTCGCCGGCGTCAAGCGCGTGGTGGTGGTCATGGACCACTGCGAGAAGTCCGGCGCGCCCAAGCTGCTGAAGCGCTGCTCCCTGCCCCTGACCGGCGCCGGCGTGGTGGATCTGCTGATCACCGAGCTTGGCGTCTTCGAGATCAATCGCGGCAAGACGCCGGTCCGGCTGATCGAGTTGGCGCCCGGCGTGACCGTCGATGAGGTCAAGGCCAAGACCGAGGCGGCCTTCGAAGTCGCGATCTAACTAGGCTTCTGAGAGGCCTGGAAGGGGCGGCGGCCGTTGCGGTCGCCGCCCT
Source organism: Caulobacter sp. (assembly GCA_041905125.1). Taxonomy (GTDB): domain Bacteria; phylum Pseudomonadota; class Alphaproteobacteria; order Caulobacterales; family Caulobacteraceae; genus Caulobacter. The sequence continues at coordinate 3,066 of JAYRLX010000220.1, forward strand.
TTTTCATGGCCTCTATCTCTCAGGGGCGCTTCGGCTCCGGCGGTAGCCCCGTGACAGGGTCGCGGGGCAGGGGCGCGAAGCCTTCGGCGATGAACAGGTCGATCCGACGCGAGCGCTTCTTGTCGAGGCGCACGCGCGAGATCTGCAGGCCGGACGTCGCCTTGAAGTCCTGTTCGATCTCGGGGCGATAGCCGCCCTCGAGGCTGATGATCAGGGCGCGGCGGCCGTAGACGGCGTTCAGCGGGGCCTCGGTCTCGGCCTGGTTCTGCGGATGGGCCTCGTGCACCCACATGCGCAGCGGCGGCGCGCCCGGCTGGCCGAAATAGTCGCGGCCGTAATAGGCGGCGGCGTTGTAGAGGAAGCGGTCGTCCATCGCGACGGCGCTGACCCCGCCGCGCAGGGCCTGCTCCTCTCGCGTCCGATCGATGATCGCCTGGACGGTCTGGTCCCAGCCGCGCACGCGCTTGAAGCCGTTGGCGAGTCCCACGGCGTCCGCCGCGCGCGGATTGACCATGCAGACCACGAAGAAGGCCGCGAAAAGGCCTTGCAGAGCGAGGCCGCCGATCAGCCAGCGGCGGGCGTTCCAGCGCAAGAGCCAGCCAGCGGCGAGCACCGATCCCGCCACGAAGGCCGCGCCGGCCCAGTTGGCGTTGGCGCGGGAGACGAAGGCCTCGCCGGCGACGATGATCAGGGGCGGCGCGCTGAAGCACAGCAGCAGAAGGTCAGGCGACTGAATCTTCTTCTTCGCGCCCAGCCAGATCGCGCCGCCCAGCAGCACGCCGAACGGAACCGGGCCGAAGACGCCGAACTGCGACAGCACGAATTCGCTCAGTTCACGGACATTGAAGAGATGCGCGCCCCAGTTGGCGTTCGAGGCCGTGTGCTTGACGGTCGAAAAGTGGTGGCTGGCGTTCCAGGCGAAGTTCGGCGCCAGGGTCAGCACGAAGGCGAAGGCGAAAAGGACGATCGCCGCCGGGCACCAGCGATGGCGCGCCTCGCGTGAGATCAGCGCGTGCAGGACGATGCTGCCCAGGGCGTAGATGGCGGCGTATTTCGACAGAAACGCCAGGCCCAGGGCGACGCCCATGCCGGCCGCGACGAAATAGCGGCGCGGCGCATAGGCCTCGGCCAGGTCGACATAGGCCCAGATCGTCAGGGACAGGAAGAACAGCAGGGGCGCGTCCGTGGCGATCAGGCCCGAGGACAGCACGACGCCGGGCATCAGGCTGTAGATGGCGGCCGCCGCGAGACCAGACCATCCGCCGTAGAGGCGACGCGCGATCCGATGGACGACCAGGGCGGTCGCTCCATGCAGCAGCGGCGCCGAAAGCCGCACCCAGGCCTCGGCGTCGCCGCCGATCTTGGTGGTCAGCCAGATCAGCCAGGCGATCATCGGCGGTTTGGAGAAGTAGCCGAACGCCAGCTCGCGCGACCAAAGCCAGTATTGGGCCTCGTCGGGATAGAGCTCCAGGGGCGTGGCGAACAGCGCCGCCAGGCGCAGAATCGTCAGGCCCGCCACCATCAGCAGGGTCAGCCGCCAAGCGCGGTATGCGGCGTTTTCGGGGGCCGAGTCGGGTTGAGCTGTCATGACGTCCGATTAAACAAGTAAGAAAAATCTGACCAATTCTTCCGCGTTTTCGGGGCTTTGTGACAGTTTCTGGGCGGGCGTGGCCTTTCCGTCACCAAACCTTCGAAAACTTTCTGTAAACGGCCGCAAACGACGCGAGACCGTGCTTTCAAGCCTGGGCGCTTCGAAGAAAGAGGGGATCCTTCCGCATGAAAATGAAAAACTTCGCCCTGGCGACCACCGCCCTGGTCGGCGGCCTGCTGACCGCCGGCGCCGCCTTCGCTCAGTCCACGGCCTCGACCGAACTCGACAGCGTGACCATCACCGCCGCTGGCCAAAAGTCCATCAGCGGTTTCGCTGAGGAAACGGCTCCGAAGTCGAAGGCCACGATCACTCAAGAATTCATCGCGACCCAATCGACCGGTCAGACGATCTTCCAATCGCTGAACCAGCTGCCGGGCGTCAACTTCACCAACAACGACCCCTATGGCTCGTCGGGCGGCAACCTGCGCCTGCGCGGCTTCGACGGCAACCGCGTTTCGGTCACGTTTGACGGCATCCCGCTGAACGACACCGGCAACTACGCTGTGTACCCGAACCAGATGCTCGACGGCGAACTGATCAGCCGCGCCAGCGTCAACCTGGGCACGACCGACGTCGACAGCCCCACCGCTTCGGCCACCGGCGGCACGATCAACTACGTCACCGTGAAGCCGCAAAAGGAATTCGGCGGCATGGCCACCCTGTCGGGCGGCAGCTTCAACTATCGTCGCGCCTTCGCGCTGCTGAACTCGGGTGAGTTCGGTCCGTGGGGCACCACCGCCTGGGTCGCCGGTTCGTACCAGAAGTACGACAAGTGGAAGGGCAAGGGCACGCTCGAGAAGAAGCAGTTCAACGCTCGTCTGTACCAAGACCTGGGCAACGGCGACTTCGTCAGCCTGTCCGCTCACTACAACGAGAACCGCAACAACAACTACCGCCAGATGAGCCTGGCCGAGTACCGCGCTTTCGGCCGCAAGCTCGACTTCACCGACACCTGCGTCACCCGCACGATCAACGCGGCCACCGCCACGATCACCGAAGTGGCGCCGACCATCCCGGGCAACTGCTCGGACTTCTACGGCCGTCAGGTCAACCCGTCGAACACCGGCAACATCCGCGCCGCGGGTAAGTTCCACCTGGCCCAGAACCTGATCTGGACGATCGACCCGTCGTTCCAATACACCCTGGCCGACGGCGGCTCGCAGCTGGGCACGATCTCGGAAAACGACGGTCGCGTTAAGGGCACCGGTACGCTCGGCAAGGACCTGAACGGCAACGGCGTCATCGGCGACACCGTGGCCTTCTTCACCCCGTCGGTCACCAACACCCGCCGCTACATGGTCACCAGCTCGCTGATCTGGCAGGCCTCGGACACCCAGCGCTTCCGTATCGCCTACACCGGCGACTACGGCCGCCACCGCCAGACGGGTGAGTACGCCGCCCTGAACGCCGACGGCACCACCACGAACGTGTTCGGCGGCAAGGACGGTCACGGCGCCAAGGTCATGACCTCGGACGGCAGCTTCCTGCGCGCTCGCGACCGCTTCTCGATCGCCCAGCTGAACCAGGTCTCGGCCGACTACAACGGTCGCTTCCTGGACAACAAGCTGACCATCAACCTCGGCGTCCGCGCGCCCTTCTTCAAGCGCGAGCTGAACCAGTTCTGCTACACGCAGAACAGCTCGCCGATCGCGGGCGTGGTCGCTGGCTTCAACGTGCTCTGCACGACCCAGGTCCCGGTCGTGAACAATGCTGA
>JAYRLX010000005.1:0-23724 GCA_041905125.1 Caulobacter sp.
CGCCTGGCGGCCGCCCCCTTTCCGCCGGGGTAAGCTTGACGCCCTCCGGACGCGGGCGGACCCTTCCGTCAACGATAAGGGAGGACGCGCCATGGCCACCGCGACAGCGGACCACGCCTACGACCTCGTCCTGCGCGGCGGGACGGTCTTCGACGGCTCCGGCGCGCCGGGCGTCGTGGCCGACGTCGCGGTCCGGGATGGCCGGATCGTCGCCGTGGGACGGGACCTCGCGGCCGGGACCGAGGAGATCGACGCCCGCGGCCGGATCGTGACGCCCGGCTTCGTCGACATCCATACCCACTATGACGGCCAGGCGACCTGGGGCGAGCGCATGACCCCCAGCTCCGGGCACGGCGTGACCACGGTGGTGATGGGCAATTGCGGCGTCGGCTTCGCGCCCTGCCGGCCGGAAGACCATGACCGGCTCATCCGCCTGATGGAGGGCGTCGAGGACATTCCATTCCCGGTGCTCACCGAGGGGCTTCCGTGGGCCTGGGAAAGCTTTCCCGACTATCTCGACTTCCTGGCCGGGCGCGCCTTCGACGTCGATGTCGCCGCCCAACTGCCGCACGCGGCCCTGCGCGTCTACGTCATGGGCGAGCGCGGCGCGAACCGCGAGCCGGCGACGGCGGCCGACATCGCCGCCATGGCCGCCCTGGCGCGGCGGGCGGTCGAGGCCGGAGCGCTGGGGTTCTCCACCTCGCGCACGCTCAACCATCGCACCAGCGACGGCCAGCCAACGCCGACCCTGACCGCCGGCGAGGACGAGTTGACGGGCGTCGCCATGGGCCTCGCCGCGGCGGGCCGGGGCGTCCTGCAGGTGGTCTCGGACTTCTTCCCGGACGGCGCGGCCGAGCTGGCCATGCTCCGGCGCATCGTCGAGCGTTCGGGGCGGCCGTTGTCCTTCTCCCTGGTCCAGAGCCCCAAGGCGCCCGAGGGCTGGAAGGCGATGCTGGCGGGCCTATCGGCGGCGGTCGACGCCGGCCTGCCGATGAAGGCCCAGGTCTGCGGCCGCCCGGTCGGGGTGTTGTTCGGTCTGGAGCTGACGCTCAATCCGTTCAGCCAGAACCCCGTCTTCGCCGAACTGAAGGACATGCCGCTGGCGGACAAGGTCGCGGCTTTGTCGGATCCCAGCTTCCGCGCCCGGCTCCTCGCCCACGACGCGGACGCCAAGGGCCCCTTCGCCGGCAGCGCCCTGCGCGCCTGGGACAATCTGTTTCCGATGGACGCCGAGCCCGACTATGAGCCGACGGCCGATCGCACCGTGGCGGCCATCGCCGCGCGGGAAGGGCGCGATCCCGCCGTCGTGGCGCTGGACGCCCTGCTGGCGAACGGCGGGCGGGGCATGCTCTATCACCCGTTCCTCAACTACGCGGACGGATCGCTGGACCCCAGCTTCGCGATGCTCAGCCATCGCGACACTATCCCCGGCCTGTCGGACGGCGGGGCGCATGTCGGCATGATCTGCGACGGCAGCTTTCCGACCAGCAACCTGATCCACTGGACCCGCGATCGCACGCGCGGGCCCCGGCTGCCGCTGGAGACGATGATCGCCCGCCAGACGCGCGACACCGCCCAGGCGGTGGGGTTGTTCGACCGGGGCCTGATCGCGCCCGGCTATCGCGCGGACCTCAACGTCATCGACTACGAGGGCCTGAGACTGGAAGCGCCGAAGGTGGCCTACGACCTGCCGGCCGGCGGTCGTCGCCTGGTCCAGCGCGCCCACGGCTATGTCGCCACGATCGTGGGCGGCGTCGTCACCCAGCGCGACGGCGAGCCGACGGGCGCCTTGCCGGGCCGCCTGGTGCGCGGCGCCCAGGCCGCGCCGCTGGCGATGGCCGCGGAGTAGGCTACTCGCCGAAGCCCGCGCCGGGCGTCAGCGGCGCCAGCCGGATCAGGCGCGAATCCTCGACCGCCGCCTGGCGGTGCTTCACGTGTTCGCGATAGTCGGGGTTCGTGACCATGGCCAGGAACGCGGCCGCGTTCGGATACTCGGCGATGAAGGCCAGGTCCCAGCGCTCGTCGCTCGGCCCCGTCACCACCGTCTCCGGCCGACCCGACCAGACCTGGCGACCGCCCAGGCCCTGGAAGATCGGGCCCGAGGTCCGCCCGTACTCGCGATAGGCCTGCAGGCCCGTCATGCCCTTGCCGTGGTTGGGATGGTCAGGCGGATAGTCCGCCATCGGCTTCAGCCGGATCAGGTTGAGCATGTGGATCGGCGTGTCGCGCGGCAGGGCCTTGAAGGCGTCGAACTGGTCGCGGGTCGGGTCGATGCTGGACATGTCGGTCTCCCCTCCGGCGCCTCAAGGGCGCTCTGGCTGCGCCGCCATGGGACGGCGAAACAGCAGCAAGGCCAAGCTGAATATCGCCGGCGGGACGGCTTTCGCTGTCAGCGCTTGGGCAGGATGGTCAGGCCGTCCGGCAGTTCGTTGTGGTTGTCTGGCCGCGGCGGCACGTGCTCGGCCAGGATGGCGCCGGCGCGGCGCACGGCGGCCACGAAGCCGTCGGCGATGGCGTCGCGCTTAAGACCGGCCACCAGGTCGGCGACCACCTCGTCCCACACCGCGTTCGGCGCGGCGGCGTAGATGCCTTCGTCGGCGATGACCTCGACGCGATGCTCGGCCAGGGCGGCGAAGATCAGGACGCCGGTGCGGTCGCGGGTGACGTGCAGGCCTCGGCTGAGGAACTGCTCCATGGCGGCCTTCTTGACCCGGGCGGCCTTCAGCGCGCCGGGCGTCAGGGCGCGGCGGACGGAGGGGATCGAGACCACCAGCGCCGCCAGCACGAACACCACGGCCTGCAGGGCGATATAGGTCGACAGCGCCGAGAGGATCGCCCCGTCCATCGCCGCGGCGTGGCCGACGCTCCAACCGCCGAACAGGCGGGTCAGCATTTCGGGCCGGAAGCCGGCGAACAGCGCCGCCGCCGGCAGCACCAGAGCCGTCGCGGCCGCCCAGACCAACGGGGTCTCGCGATAGTCGGAGACCTCGGGCGTCAGCACGCAGATGATCTCGCCGGCGGTGGTCTTCTCGGCCTCGGCCACGGCCTGGGCGATGCGGTCGAGGTCCTCGGGGCTCATGTTGGTAGGCATCTCACCAGCTCCCCGAACTGCCGCCGCCGCCGAACGATCCGCCGCCGCCAGAGAAGCCGCCGCCGCCGCCCCCGCCCCAACCGCCGCCGCCGCGACGGTTGTCGCTGAGGGCGCTGAGGATGATCCAGGGCAGGGCCGAGCCCAGGCCGCCGCGCCGTCCGCCTCGGAACAGGCTGGAGAACACCACGATCAGGAACAGGATGACGAAGATCGCCGCGATCGGCGAGCCCTCGGCCTTGTGGCGTTCAGGCTGGCTGGCCTCGGCGACGCGGGCCTTGGCCTGGTCGGCGGGCAGGCTGAGTTGTTCGACCAGCGCGTCGGTCCCCGCCACGACCCCGCCGGACAGATCGCCGTCGCGGAACTTGGGCAGGATGGCGCTCTGGATGATGACGCTGGAGAGGGCGTCGGTCAGGACGGGCTCCAGCCCATAGCCGACCTCGATCCGCACCTTCCGCTCGTTGGGCGCGACCAGCAGGATGACGCCGTTGTTCTCGCCCTTCTGGCCGATGCCCCAGGTCCGACCCAGCTGATAGCCGTAGTCCTCGATCGGGTAGCCCTGGAGGCTGGAGACGGTCGCGACGACGAGCTGGCGGCCCGTCGTGACCTCAAGGTTCTCGAGCTTGTCGGAGAGTTCGCGCTCGGTGTCGGGCGACAGCACCTGCGCCTCGTCGACCACCCGGCCGGTCAGCGGCGGGAAGGTCGGGGCGGCGAGGGCGGGCAGGGCGAACAGCACCGCGACGAGGGCGAGGAGCCAACTCCCCACCCGCAGAGCGGGGGAGGCGGCGCGGCGCGTTGGCGCGCCGTGACGGAGGGGGCGTTCAGCGGCGGGGAGCGCCCCCTCCACCGCTTCGCGGTCCCCCTCCCCCGCGAGGCGGGGGAGGAGAGCCATTTACTGCACCTTCGGCGGCGTGGCCGTCGGCGGGCTGGAGAAGTCCACGGTCGGCGCGCTCTGGGCGGCGGCGGTGGCTTGGAACAGCTGGGCCGGCTTCTGGCCGCTATAGACGGTCTTGGCCCACAGGATGCTCGGGAAGGTGCGCAGGGTGGTGTTGTAGGTCTGGGCGGCCTGGTTGTAGTCGCGGCGCGCGATGGCGATGCGGTTCTCGGTGCCTTCCAGCTGGCTCTGCAGGGCCATGAAGTTCTGGTTCGACTTCAGCTCCGGATAGCGCTCCTGGATCACCATCAGGCGGCCCAGCACGCCAGACAGCTGGTCCTGGGCGGCGGCGAACTTCTGGAACTGGGCCGGGTCGGTGATGGTCGAGGCGTCGACCTTAACCTGGGTGGCGCTGGCCCGAGCGGCGGTCACCGCCGTCAGCACGTCCTTTTCCTGGGCCGCGTAGCCCTTCACCGTGGCGACCAGGTTCGGCACCAGGTCGGCGCGGCGCTGGTACTGGTTCTGGACCTCGGCCCAGGCGGCCTTGGTCGCTTCGTCCTGGGTGGGAATGGTGTTGATCCCGCAGCCGGCGAGGGTGGCCGGCACGGCGACGATCAGCGCCACGCGCGCGGTGTTACGGACGAGACGGTTCATTCAATCCTCCAGCGGTCCGCGCGGCGGCGGACGATCGATAGGAAGCCTAACGCGCGAATACGACACGCGAACATGACTGTTCGCGTACCTCCGTTAGATAGCGCGTCGTTTGATCGACGTCAGGAGGCGTGGAATTAAACCTTGTCCATATCGCCCCCAAGGCGTCCGCCCATTACTGGAAGGCCTGCTTGCGAGGTCCGATGTAGCCGAACAGCCAGGCGGCGACCTTGCGCATCTGGATCTCTTCCGCCCCCTCGGTGATCCGGTAGCGGCGGTGGTGGCGATAGATGTGCTCGAACGCCTTGTGGCGCGAATAGCCGATGCCGCCGTGGATCTGCATCGCCCGGTCGGCCGCCTCGCAGCACAACCGGTTGGCCCAGTAGTTACACATCGAGACCTTGTCCGAGAGGCGCTTCTCGACCTCCGGCTTGGACATCTGGTCCATCTCCCAGGCGGTCTTCCGGATCAGCAGGCGCAGCATCTCGATCTGGGTGGAGAGCTCGACGATCGGGAACTGGATGGCCTGGTTCTCGGCCAGGGCCTTGCCGAACGGCTTGCGGGCGCGCGCGTACTTGATGCTCTCCTCGATGCAGTAGGTCGCCGCGCCCAGGCTGGAAGCCGCCTGGCGGATGCGGTTCTCGTGCACGAAGTGCTGGGCCAGGGCCAGGCCGCCGCCCTCGGGGCCGAACATGGCGCTGTCCGGGACCCAGACGTCGGTGAAGCTGACGCGCGGGTGGTCGGTCGGCATGTTGAAGGTCCAGAGATACTCCTCGATCTTCACGCCGGGCGCGTGGGCCGGGACCAGGAATGCGGTGATGCCGCGCGCATCGCCGTCCTCGCCGCTGGTGCGGGCGAAGAGGCAGCAGTGCGTGGCGGCGTGCATGCCCGTGGTCCACATCTTCTCGCCGTCGATCCGCCACCCGGCCTCGCCGTGGCGGTCCTCGCGAACCGCGCGGGTCTCCATGTGGGTGGCGTCCGAGCCGTGCTCCGGCTCGGTGAGGCCGAAGGTCGGCCGGAAGGCGCCGCGGTCCAGCATGTCCTCGATCAGGGACTGCTGGTCGGGCCGGCCGAAGTCGCGGATCATCAGCACGAACGGGTTGTTGCCGACGATCGAGTGCTCGTTCTGCAGGTCGTTGAACAGGCCCAGGCCCTTGGACGCCAGGTGCTCGCGGATCACCGCCATGCCGAGGTTGGTGCCGTCCTGGCCGCCATAGGCCTTGGGCAGGGCGTAGCGGTAGTGGCCGGCCTGGTCGGCCAGCTTGCGGGCCTTGGCCAGCAGCTCTTCCCACTCATGGCGCGGCAGGCCGCCGGCGTCCCAGTCGGTGCGGGCCCATTCGCGGCGGTGGTCGAAGAAGCGCTGGTTGTCGTCGCGCGCCTGCAGCGGCGCGATCTCCTTCTCGATGAAGGCGTCCAGCTCCGCCAGATAGGCGGTCAGCTCCGGCGGCAGTTGGAAGTCCATGGCCAAGCCTCCCTCGCACGTCTTTGTCGTTGTTGAGCGAGAGTACGCCTGTCGCCACGCCGGCCAATCGTGCCCCGACGGAACGGGCCGAGGTTCGCCGTTTTCGCGCGCCTTTCGCCGCCGTCGCCCAAAACTGGCGTTTTCCGTAAATGTCGAAGGCCGGACGAAAATCCGCTTGCGCAAATTGTAATCACTGTTATCTAAGCGATGCTTAGTTCGGATCCGAAGCACCGGTGGGGATACCGGTGCCTGTCATCCCCCGGCTCCGAGCGGCCAGTACGCGTTTCCCACCGATCACCGATCTGACCGCAACTCCCCAAACACCGGAGGGCTTTCTGATGAAGCTCCGCACCCTGGCGGCTGTCGCCGCCGTATCCGTCTCCATGTTCGCCGGTTCGGCCTTCGCCGACGGCCGCATCGCCGCCGCTCTGGACGCCCCTGTCGCGGCCAAGACCAAGGTGGTCGCCGGCGGCGCCGTCTTCGTCTGCGAGGGTTCCGAGTGCGTTTCGGCCCAAGCGCCGTCCCGCGCCCTCACCGCCGCCGCCTGCAAGGCGCTGGCCAAGGAAGTGGGTCGCGTCTCGGCCTTCGGCGGCGAAAGCCGTTCGCTGGACGCCGACGACCTGACCCGCTGCAACGCCTCGGCCAAGGGCGCCGCCCTGGCCTCGGCCAAGTAGGGAGCCTTCCTGGGCTCTGACTAGCCTACCCAGACGCATTGGGCTGTCCGTTTCTCCGGCCCGTCTGGCTGTTTCCTCGAGCATTCGCCTTCATGGGGCGGCGGAGCGTTCCGCCGCCTCTTTTTCTTTACGGTTCTCAGATTGAGTTTAGGTCATGGACACGAGTCTCTCCGCCCAGTTGGAAGCCGCCCTGCGCGAGATCGCCGGCGATGGGACGGCCCTCACATCGCTGACCATCGACTTCGCCGCCGACGCGCAGGCGGGCGCGCTTGAGCCGAAGGCCTGGGTCGAACGGGCGACGCGCAGCCTGGTCTTCGCCCAAGGCGAGCTAAGGCGCCCTAACGGCAGCCTGGCGGCCTCGGCCTCGGCTGTATTCCGCCGCGCCGGCGACTGATCGCGCCCGCTTGGTTGCGACTGCGAAAAGCCCGTGTTATCAGGCGCGCGGCTTCGGACGGGGCGGCGTTTACGCGCCGACCGTTCATGTGCTTTTTTCAAGCGCGCTCAAGCCTTTAAGCCGCGATAAGGGTTAACCTTCTTGTTCGCGGCTATTTGCAACGCACCGGGCGGATACCAAGTGGCGGACGAAACCAAGGCGACGGATGCGGGTCAGCGCTATGCGCAGTCCCTGTTCGAACTGACGATCGAGAACGGCAACCTGGCGAAGGTCGAGGCCGACCTGAAGAGTCTGAAGGCGATGATCGCCGACAGCGCCGACCTGCGTCGCCTGATCGAAAGTCCCGCCTTCTCCGCCGAGGACAAGGGCAAGGGCCTGGTCGCGGTGGCCGTGAAGGCCAAGTTCGACATGCTGACCACGAAGTTCCTGGGCCTGGTGGCCTCGAACGGCCGCACCGGCGACCTCCTGGGCGCCATCTCGGCCTTCACGGAGCTGTCGGCCAAGCACCGCGGCGTCGTCACCGCCGAGGTCGTCTCGGCCGCGCCGCTGTCGGCCACCCAGCTGAAGGGCGTGCAGACCGCCCTGGCCCAGGCCCTGGGCAAGACCCCCGAAGTTTCCACGCGCGTCGATCCGTCCCTGCTGGGCGGTCTGAAGGTGCGCGTCGGTTCGCGTCTCTTCGACGCTTCGCTCCGTTCGAAGCTCGATTCCCTGAAATTCGCCCTGAAGCGCGCCTGAGCGTATAAGCGCGCCCTAAAAGATTAGATCGCAGAGAGCCCTGAAGACCATGGACATCCGCGCCGCCGAAATCTCGGCCATCCTCAAGTCGCAGATCGCCAACTTCGGCGAGGAAGCCGCCGTCTCGGACGTCGGCCAGGTGCTGTCCGTCGGTGACGGCATCGCCCGCATCTACGGCCTGGACAACGTCCAAGCCGGCGAAATGCTGGAATTCCCGAAGGCCGGCGTGAAGGGCATGGCCCTGAACCTCGAGCGCGACAACGTCGGCGCCGTGATCTTCGGCGCTGACGCCGAGATCAAGGAAGGCGACGAAGTCCGCCGCCTGGGCGAGATCGTGGACGTGCCGGTCGGCAAGGGCCTGCTGGGCCGCGTCGTCAACCCGCTGGGCGAGCCGATCGACGGCAAGGGCCCGATCCAATACACCGAGCGTCGCCGCGTCGACGTGAAGGCCCCGGGCATCATTCCGCGCAAGTCGGTGCACGAGCCCGTGCAGACCGGCCTGAAGTCGATCGACACCCTGATCCCCGTCGGCCGCGGCCAGCGCGAGCTGATCATCGGCGACCGTCAGACCGGCAAGACCGCCGTCGCCATCGACACCATCCTGAACCAGAAGGCCGTGAACGCCGGCAAGGACGAGAGCGCCAAGCTCTACTGCGTCTACGTCGCCATCGGCCAGAAGCGCTCGACCGTCGCCCAGATCGTGAAGACCCTCGAAGAGCACGGCGCTCTTGAGTACACCACGGTCGTCGTGGCCTCGGCCTCGGAGCCGGCCCCGCTGCAGTACCTGGCCCCGTTCGCCGGCTGCGCCATGGGCGAGTGGTTCCGCGACAACGGCCTGCACGGCCTGATCATCTATGACGACCTGTCGAAGCAAGCCGTCGCCTACCGTCAGATGTCGCTGCTGCTGCGCCGCCCGCCGGGCCGCGAAGCCTATCCGGGCGACGTCTTCTATCTGCACTCGCGCCTGCTGGAACGCGCCGCGAAGCTGAACGAAGACAACGGTTCGGGCTCGCTGACGGCTCTGCCGATCATCGAAACCCAGGCCAACGACGTGTCGGCCTACATCCCGACCAACGTGATCTCGATCACCGACGGCCAGATCTTCCTGGAAACCGACCTGTTCTACCAAGGCATCCGTCCGGCCGTGAACGTCGGCATCTCGGTGTCGCGCGTCGGCTCGTCGGCCCAGATCAAGGCGATGAAGCAAGTCGCCGGCCCGATTAAGGGCGAGCTGGCCCAGTACCGTGAAATGGCCGCCTTCGCGAAGTTCGGCTCGGACCTCGACGCCTCGACCCAGAAGATGCTGGCCCGCGGCGAGCGCCTGACCGAGCTGCTGAAGCAGCCGCAATACGCGCCGCAGTCGGTCGAGGAGCAGGTCTGCGTGATCTACGCCGGCACCCGCGGCTACCTGGACAAGATCCCGACCTCGTCGGTTCGCCGTTTCGAGACCGAGTTCCTGGCCCGCCTGCACAGCCAGCACGCCGATCTGCTGGAAGGCATCCGCACCAAGAAGGCGCTGGACAAGGATCTGGAGAACACGCTGAAGAGCGCGCTCGACAGCTTCTCGGCGACCTTCGCCTAAGGATCTGACGCGTGGCTGACGCCCCCAAAACCCTGGAGGCCTGGTCCGGCGAGTTCGGCGACCGCTACACCGAGCGGAACGCCGTGACCGCCGACGCCGTGCGTGGCCGCGCCAAGGTCTGGGGGCAGGTGCTGCCGCGGCTGGTCGGCGATCCGCCGAAGAGCATCCTGGAGGTCGGCCCGAACGTCGGGCTGAACCTGCGGGGCCTGCAGGCGATCACCGACGCGGAGCTGTGGGGCATCGAGCCCAACAGCGCGGCCCGCCAGCAGATTCTCGCCGACGGCGTCCTGCCGCCCGAGCGTCTGTTCGAGGGTTTCGGCCACAGCATCCCGCTGGCGGATGGCGCGGTCGACATGGCGTTCACCTCGGGCGTTCTGATCCACGTGGATCCGACCCAGCTCGAGGCGACGATGCGCGAGATTCATCGCGTGTCCGCCAAGTACGTGCTGTGCGCCGAGTATTTTTCGCCGAAGGCGGAAACGATTACGTACCGAGGCGAGCAAGGTCTTCTGTTCAAGAACGACTTCGGCTCGCTCTACTTGGATCTGTTCCCGGATCTGGTGCTGGTCGATTACGGGTTCTTCTGGAGAAGGACGACCGTGATGGACGACACCACGTGGTGGCTGTTTAGGAAGGTCTGATAGGCGGATGGCAAGCCTAAAGGAAATGCGCAATCGGATCTCGAGCGTCAAAGCGACGCAAAAGATCACGAAGGCGATGCAGATGGTGGCGGCGGCCAAGCTGCGCCGGAGCCAGGACGCGGCCGAGGCCGCTCGTCCGTACGCCCGGCGTCTGGCCAGCGTCATCGCCAATCTCGCCGCCGGCGTCTCGGGCGATGGCGCGCCGAAGCTGCTGGCCGGCACCGGCCGTGACGACCGTCACCTGGTCGTCGTCGCCGCCGCCGATCGCGGCCTGGCGGGCGGCTTCACCTCGTCGATCGTCCGCGCCGCGCGCGCCCACATCGACGGCCTGATCAAGCAGGGCAAGGACGTCCGCGTGATCTGCGTCGGCAAGAAGGTGACGGCCCAGCTGGCCAAGCCCTACGCCGGCCGGATCGTCGAGACCTTCGACCTGTCGGCCTATCGCCAGCTGACGCTGTCGGTGGCCCAGCCGATCGCCGACGTCATCACCCGCGAATACGAAGCGGGCGAGACCGACGTGGTCACCCTGTTCTACAGCCGCTTCAAGTCGGTGGTGCAGCAGGTCCCGACCGGCCTGCAGCTGATCCCGGCGACCGTCGACGGCGTCGAGGCCGCCTCGGGTCCGACGGCGGTCTACGAGTACGAGCCCTCGGAAGAGGCCATCCTCGAGACGCTGCTGCCGCGCAACCTGACGGTCCAGATCCTGTCGGCCCTGCTGGACAACATGGCGGGCTTCTACGCCAGCCAGATGACCGCCATGGACAACGCCACGCGCAACGCCGGCGAGATGATCAAGCGCTACACCCTCGAATACAACCGCTCCCGCCAGGCTCAGATCACCAAGGAGCTGATCGAGATCATCTCCGGCGCCGAAGCCGTCTGATCTAGCCTAACGACACAAGCACGCAGAGACCGAAAGACCCGCAAGCCATGGCCAAGACCCCCGCTGAAAAGCCGGCGACCGCCGCCGCCAAGAAGCCCGCCGCCCCCAAGGCCGCCGCTGCTCCGAAGGCCGCCGTCGCCAAGGCGCCCGCCGCCAAGAAGCCGGCCGCCCCGAAGGCCGCCGCCGCTTCGGCTCCGGCCAACGCCGCCGTCAACCTGGACGGCGCCACCGGCCGTCTGGTGCAGATCATCGGCGCGGTCGTCGACATCGAGTTCGACGGCGCCCTGCCGGCGATCCTGAACGCCGTCGAGACCGTCAACACCGCCACGGGCCAGCGCCTGGTGTTCGAAGTCGCCCAGCACCTGGGTCAGAACACCGTCCGCGCCATCGCCATGGACGCGACCGAAGGTCTGGTCCGCGGCCAGCCGGTCAAGGACACCGGCGCGCCGATCCGCGTGCCGGTCGGTCCGGGCACCCTGGGCCGCATCATGAACGTCATCGGCGAGCCGATCGACGAGCAGGGCCCGATCCAGTCGACCCTGTCGCGCCCGATCCACCGCGACGCCCCGACCTTCGCCGAGCAGACCAACACGGCTGAAGTGCTCGTCACCGGCATCAAGGTCATCGACCTGATGTGCCCCTACACCAAGGGCGGCAAGATCGGCCTGTTCGGCGGCGCCGGCGTCGGCAAGACCGTGACGATGCAGGAACTGATCAACAACATCGCCAAGGCGTACGGCGGTTACTCGGTTCTGGCCGGCGTGGGCGAACGCACCCGCGAAGGCAACGACCTGTATCACGAGATGATCGAGTCGAACGTGAACGTCGACCCGAAGGCCAACAACGGCTCGACCGAAGGCTCGCGCTGCGCCCTGGTCTACGGCCAGATGAACGAACCGCCGGGCGCCCGCGCCCGCGTCGCCCTGACCGGCCTGTCGATCGCGGAATACTTCCGTGACGAAGAGGGCAAGGACGTGCTGCTGTTCGTCGACAACATCTTCCGCTTCACCCAGGCCGGCGCCGAAGTGTCGGCTCTGCTGGGCCGCATCCCCTCGGCCGTGGGCTATCAGCCCACCCTGGCCACCGAGATGGGCAACCTGCAGGAGCGCATCACCTCGACGAACAAGGGCTCGATCACCTCGGTGCAGGCCATCTACGTCCCCGCCGACGACCTGACCGACCCGGCTCCGGCCACCTCGTTCGCCCACTTGGACGCCACCACCGTTCTGTCGCGTGACATCGCGGCCCAGGCCATCTTCCCGGCCGTGGACCCGCTGGACTCGACCTCGCGGATCATGGACCCGCTGGTCATCGGCGAAGAGCACTACACCGTCGCTCGTCGCGTCCAGGAAGTCCTGCAGCAGTACAAGGCCCTGAAGGACATCATCGCCATCCTGGGCATGGACGAGCTGTCGGAAGAGGACAAGCTGATCGTGGCCCGCGCCCGCAAGATCCAGCGCTTCCTGAGCCAGCCGTTCCACGTCGCCGAGCAGTTCACCAACACGCCGGGCGCCTTCGTCCAGCTGAAGGACACGATCCGCTCGTTCAAGGGCATCGTGGACGGTGAATACGACCACCTGCCGGAAGGCGCCTTCTACATGGTCGGTCCGATCGAGGAAGCCGTGGCCAAGGCCGAAAAGATGGCGGCCGAAGCCTAATGACCGAAGACGCCGATCTGGGCCATTTCTGCTGCGAGGAGCTGGCGGAAGCCGTGTCCCCGGACACGACCGCCAGCCTCATCGAGCATGACAGCGGCCTGATCCTGCTGAACCTCGGCGAACGCGAGGAAGAGGGCGAAACGGGCCTGGTGCTGGCCACCATCCGCTTCTGCCCCTTCTGCGGGACCGAGATCCAGACCGACGAAGACATCGAAGCCGCCTTGGGCGGCGTCGAGGAGACCTTCAACTGATGGCCAAGCTGCACTTTTCCCTGGTCGCGCCCGAGCGCGAGCTGTTCTCCGGCGACGTGGACATGGTCCAGGCTCCGGGCGCGGAAGGCGACTTCGGCGTCCTGGCCAATCACGCCCCGTTCATGACCACCCTGCGCGAAGGCAAGGTGACCGTGAAGGACGGCGCGACGACCAAGGTGTTCGACATCCAGGGCGGCTTCGCGGACGTTGGTCCCGAGGGGCTGACCATTCTGGCCGAACACGCCGTCGAAGCGGCCTGATCGCCTTCGAGTTTTCGAATTCGGAAACGCCCTCGTTCCTCGCGATCGAGGGCGTTTTCGTGAGCGCTCGGGTGGCGGGCGCGAAAAAATTACACTTGTGACCTAATCTCCGCCTTAATCGGTAGCCATAAGGGTTGCGAGGGACCGCCTGTCGGCTTTAATGCCGACCTCTCGTTCAGTTGGGGATAACCAGCCTATGCGCCTCGCGCTCGTCAGCCTGATCGCTCTCGGCGCGGTCTCGACCGCCGCCGTCGCCCAGGAGCAAACCGCTCCGGCTCCCGCCACGCCCGCGCCGGCTCCCGCCGCCGCTCCGGCTCCGGCCCAAGCCGCCCCGGCCGCTCCGGCTGACCAAGCCGCTCCGGCTGCTCCGGCCGACCAAGCTGCGCCGCCCGTCGCCGCTCCGGCCGCCGGCGCGCCGGCCGAAACCTACACGGCGCCGGTCCGTGGTCCGAAGACCACCGACCCGGTCACGCTGAAGCTGCTGGACGTGCTGGACAAGGTCTGCAAGCCGCAGGTCGCCGGCGGCGACTTCGCGCAGCTGGTCAAGGACTACGGCTTCAAGAAGAAGAAGGAGCAGTGGATCCTCGACCTGGGCAAGCCGTACAACATCACGCTCGACAACCCCGGCTCGAACAAGAACATCTGCACCGTCACGATCGAGTACTCGCAGGACGCTCAGCAGGCCCAGGAACTGGCCAACGGCCTGCACGACTGGGCGACATGGGAGAACAGCCCGCAGCTGCGCCTGATCCGCAACGACCAGACGGTCGGCAGCGACTTCCGCCGCTTCACGGTGTCGTGGGACGACGCCTGGGCCAATGGCCACGCTGGCCTGGTGTATGTGCGCCTGAAGAAGCTGGACGAGACCTCGGTCGGCAAGAACTTCGAGCGCGCCCAGATCCTGTACAGCACCAACAGCCGCTGATCTGGTTGCCCGGTCTCAAAGACCGACCTATCTAGCGAAGGCGCGGGGACGACCCCGCGCCTTTTGCTTTTCCGGGGACGACCCCGCCTTTTTCGAAGAAAGGGCTCGTCGTGGCCTGGATCATCCTTCTGATCGCCGGACTGTTCGAGGTGGGCTGGGCCGTGGGCCTGAAGTTCACCGAAGGCTTCACCAAGCCGATCCCCATCGCGCTGACCGCGGTCAGCCTGGTCCTGTCGATGGGCCTGCTGGGCTGGTCGGTGAAGAGCCTGCCGCTTGGCACGGCCTACGCCGTCTGGACGGGCGTCGGCGCGGTCGGCACGGCCATCGTCGGCATTGTGCTGTTCAAGGAGCCGGCGACGGCGGCGCGGCTGGTGTGCCTGGGCCTGATCGTGGCCGGGATCCTGGGGCTGAAGGTGTTCAGCCCTCAGTAGGTCAGGCGGCCGCCCGGTCCTCGGCGGCGATGAAGTCGAGGCACATGGCGGCCACGGCTTCCCAGCCCGGCTCGCCCGGCAGCCAGTGACTCATCTCCGGGAACACCTCCACGACGCCGCCCAGGCGCGCGGCGGTCTGGCGCACGGTGGCGGGCGGATGGATCACGTCCTGTCCGCCTGCGATGGCCAGCACCGGGCAGCCGGGCGTGGCGACGCTGGTGGTCATGAACGGGTCGAGCCACCAGTTCAGGGTCTCCCACAGCGCCCGGCCGCTCTCGGCCGTCATGCGGGCGAAGATCGCCTTGCGGGCGGGGCGCGGCAGGCGGTCGACGCTGTAGCGGCGCACGACGCCGTAGTCCGGCGCCACGGCCTGCAGCCAGTAGGGCCCGAGGGCGTAGAGGCTCACGGCTGACGCCGCTTCTTCCAGGCTCGCGCCGCTGACGCCCCAGGGGGCGGACGGGGCGAGCAGGATCAGTTTGGAAACGCGGGCGCGAGCGGCGGCCATCTGGGCGACCAGGCCGCCCATCGAGTGGCCGACGAGAATGGGTGGGGTCTCGCAGGTCTCGACGAGGCGGGCGATCTGCCGCGCGTAGTCGCTCATCGAGACGCCGGTGACGCTGCGGGCGCCGTCGTGGCCGATCAGGTCGGGCGTCAGCACCGCGTGGCCGGCTTCCTCGAACGGCGCGCGAAAGGCGTCGAAGGTCCAGCCGCCGCAGAAGGCCCCGTGGACCATGATGACCGGTGCGCGCATGTACGCTCTTGAACTCGACTAAAGCCCCGCCGACCAGCTTGGCCGGCGGGGGCAGAGTACACGGTCTACTTCGACTTGGGCGAGGTTTTGGCGGTCGCCTTTGTCGCAGGCTTCTTGGCGGCCGGGGCCTTCGCCGCGGCGGCCTTGGGCGCCGCGGGCTTGGCGGCGGGGGCGGCCTTCTTGGCGACCGCAGGCTTCGCCGCGGCGGGTTTGGCGGGAGCCTTGGCCGCCGCCGGCTTGGCGGCCGGCTTGGGAGCGGCGGCCTTCGGAGCCGCGGTCTTCGGCGCGGCGGTCTTGGCCGGGGCCTTCGCCGCCGCCGGCTTCGCCGCGGGCTTAGCCGCCGCCTTGGCGGGAGTCTTGGTCGCGGCCGGCTTGGCGGCCGGAGCCGCCTTGGCCTTCGGCGCGGTCTTGGCGGGCGCGGCGGCCGTCTTCGGAGCCGCGGCGGCTTTCGGCTTCGCGGCCGGCTTCGCGGCGGCCTTCGCCTTGGCGGCGGGAGCCTTCGCGGCCGGCGCCTTGGCCGGAGCGGCGGCCTTCTTCGGCGCGGCCGCCTTCGGCTTCGCCGCGGCCTTGGGTTTGGCTTCGGCCTTCGGCGCGGCGGCGGCCGCCGGAGCGGGCGTCGGAGCGGGGGCGGGCGCGGGTTTCGGAGCCGGCGCGGGGGCTGGAGCCGGAGCGGGCTCCGCGGCCTTCACGGGCGCGGCCGCCGGGGCCGGGGCGGGTGTCGGGGCCTTGGCCACGGTCGGCGCGGGAGTGGCGGCCGGCGTTTGCTTCTTGCCGCCCAGCCAGGCGATCAGGTCGTCGAGGATCTTCATCGTGTTTGGCTCATCTATCAGATAGTGGGCGTTGTTGGGGTACTCGCGATACTCGGCGCCAGCGTACTTCTTGCTGACGAGACGCACGTCCTCGACGGGTGTCGTGCGATCCAAGGCGCCGCCCATGACCAGCATCGGCGCGGTGACCTTGCTGGCGTCGACATAGGCGGCCTTGTTCGGATCCTGGTGGGGTCGCGCCAGGTCGGCCAGCACGCGGCCGCTGTCGTAGACCATGGTGGCGTACAGGGCGTCGTGGCGCTCCGGCGGCACCACGTTGGCGACGCCGAACTTGAAGCCGGTCTTCCACATCTTGCCGGCCTTGGTCTCGGGCTTGCCGGCCAGGACCATGTTCAGGAAGGTGATCAGCGGCGCCAGCTTCGGCTTGCCGCGCGCATCTGCGGGCGAGGCCGGGGCGAACAAGACGACGGTCGAGGCTAGTCCGGCCTCGGCGACCTTCTGGGCGATCAGGCCGCCCATCGAGTGACCCATCACGATCGGCTTCTTGCCGGTCTCCCGCGCCAGGGTCTGGGCGTAGGCCGCCATCTCGGCGACGTAGTCGGCCAGAGTCAGGCCCGCCAGGCCGGCGCGAGGTCCGTCGACGGTCCGCACCGCCGCCCGGATCGTCGGCGTCTCCACGCGATAGCCCTCGGCGCGCAGCCGGCCGGCGACGGGTCCCCACACATCGCCGGCGCAGCCGTAGCCGTGAATCAACAGAACTGTTTCCACCACCGTTCTCCCCCCGCGCGAAAGACCCGGAAATCAGGCCCCTCGCGCGAACCCCGCGAACGCGGCGACGACTGCTTCGTAGACGCCGCGTTTGAAAGGTACGATCAGTTCGGGTGCTTCGTCGAGCCTACCCCATCGCCAAGCGTCGAACTCGATGTGTTCGTCCGCCGCAAGATTGATCTCGGCCTCGTCTCCGACGAAGCGATAAGCGAACCAAACCTGCTTCTGACCGCGCCAGCCGCGTGAAGACTTGGGGTCGGCGAGAACCTCCGGCGGGAAGTCGTAGGTGATCCAGCCGGGCGTGCGCCCAAGCAGTTCGACGGACCTCACGCCCGTCTCCTCGGCCAGTTCGCGGCGGGCGGCGGCTTCCAGGTCCTCGCCGTCGTCGACCCCGCCTTGCGGGAACTGCCAGTTGTAGGGCGGGGCCTGCTTGTGGCGGCGGCCCAGCCAGACGCGGCCGTCCGGATGGAACAGGACGACGCCCACGTTCGGGCGGTGCTGCGGATAGTCGGGCTCTGAACTCATGAGAGCCTTATTCCACAAGGCTTAGCGGTGCGCGAGGGCCGAGGCCGGCGCCAGTTGCAGGCCGCGCGCCTGCAGGCCGGCGGCCCACAGGCGGACCTGGTTGATCGTCACCGGATAGGCGAAGCCCGAGCCGAGCGACTGGCCCCGGGCCGAGGCGCCGTTCTCCAGGGCGCGAAGCTGGGCGTCGATGGCGCTGGCCGACAGCTCGTCGTCGATCACGCGATCGGCCGAGGCCCGCGGGATCGGCCCGCCGCGACGGGCGGCCAGGCCGTCGTCGATGAAGGCCAGGCCTCGCGCCTTCAGCACGGCGTTGAAGGTGTTCATCGCCTGGTCGTTGTCGACGAAGCGCGCGCCCAGATAGTTCGACAGGCCGAAGTAGCCGGTGGCCCGCGACATCAGCCACTCCAGCTTGCGGACGGTGTCCTCGGGGCGGTTGGCGGCGATCAGGGTGTAGGGGCCAGGATCGTTGGCGGGATAGTCCGCCGGCTCCATCGGCGTCTCCAGCAGCACCTCGTGGCCATGCTCGCGGGCTAGGTCGATCCAGCCCTGCAGCCCCTCGGCGTAGGGCGCGAACGACAGGGTGACCTCGGCGGGCAGGGTCTCGATCGCGGCGCGGGTGGTCTGGGCGTTCAGGCCCAGGCCGCCGATCACGACCGAGACCTTGGGGCGGCCGTTCGGCGTGAACGGGCGGGCGTAGGCGTCGGCGGCGGTGCGGCCGTCGGCGGCGATGATCGGCAGGGGCGCGCCGCCGGGGCCGGGCGCGGTCAGGCCGGCGATAGGAGCCTGGGGCAGGCCAGGACCTTGCTGGACGGGCGGCGGCGGTTGCTCGCCCTCGAAGGCCGGCTTCTCGCCCTCCTCGGCGGCGGCGGCCGGGAAGGGCGCGCGGGAGAGTTGGAGTTCGACGGGCTTCAGCGGCGCTTCGTGCGGACCCTCGGCCGTCAGCGCCTCGCGCCATCCGTCAGGCGCGTTCTTGGTGGCGCCGATCTTGGTCAGCTCCAGCCGCACGACCGGGTTGCCGGCGTGTGGGTCGCTGGTGACCAGAACGAGGGTCGCCAGAGAGGCCAGGAACAGGCAGGCCGCGCCGCCGGCGCCGACATAGGGGTTGGCCAGGGCCGCGCCCAGCTTTCCGCGCAGCGCGGCCGACCCGCCGGACGCGGGCGTGGCGGCGGCGTAGGCGGGCTTGCGGGAGAACGTGGCGGCCATCGCCTCGCAGGCTAAGCGGAAGGCCCGAAGAGATGGTTAACAAGACGTCGCCAGGGCCCCGCCCCAGCGCGGCGCGACGCCGCACGCGGAAACGAAAACGCCGCCTGGCCCGAGGGCCGAGGCGGCGTTCCGTCAGCGCATTGTGTCGCTGATCTACTTCTTTTCAGTGGCCGGCGCCTTGGTCGCGGCGGCGGCCGCCTTGGCGGTGACCTCGGCGATCTTGGCCGCCGGCTTGGGCAGCTTGGGCGTATTGGCGACGCCGCCGGCCTTCAGCACGGCGAGGGCCCGCTCCAGCTGGAAGTCGTCCTTCTTGTCGTCGAAGCCTGGCGGCGGCGCCTCGGCCGGCGCGTGCGGCGCGACGCGGGTCTTGCCCTCGTCGGCGTTCAGCGCGTTCTTGAAGCTGGCCTCGCTGAACCACACGCGGTTGGCGATGTCCTGGGCCTGGTCGCGGGTCTGGGCGACCTCGAGGTCCGGGGCGATGCCGGTCTTCTGGATCGAGCGGCCCGAGGGCGTGAAGTAGCGCGCCGTGGTCAGCTTCAGGGCGCCGTCGGCTCCGCCGCGCAGCGGGATCACCGTCTGCACCGAGCCCTTGCCGAAGCTGGTCAGGCCGACCAGTTCCGCGCGGTGGCGATCCTGCAAGGCGCCGGCGACGATTTCCGCCGCCGAGGCCGAGCCCTGGTTGATCAGGACCACCAGCGGCAGGCCGTTCAGCAGGTCGCCGGGCTTGGCGTTGTAGCGTTGGATGTTGCGCGGATCGCGGCCGCGCTGGCTGACCACCTCGCCGCCGTCCAGGAACACGTCGGCCACGCCGACCGCCTGGTCCAGCAGACCGCCCGGATTGTTGCGAAGATCCAGGATCAGGCCCTTCATCTTCGGGTTCTTGGCCTTCAGGTCGTTGATCGAGGCGGTCAGGGCCTCGGTGGCCTTCTCGTTGAAGCCGGGCAGGCGGACATAGCCATAGTCGCCCTCCATGCGGGCGATGGCGGCCTTCGGCTTGATGATCTCGCGGACCAGCTTGACGTCGAACGGGTCGTTCTTGTCGCGGGCGATCGTCAGGGTGACGGGCTCTCCGGCCGCGCCGCGCATCTGCTTGACCGCCTCATTGACGGTCAGGCCCAGAACGCTCTGGCCGTTGACGGCCGTGATGTAGTCGCCGGCCTGCACGCCGGCGCGGGCGGCGGGGGTGCCATCCATCGGCGAGATCACCTTGACCACGCCGTCCTCGCTGGTGACTTCCAGGCCCAGGCCGCCGTACTCGCCGCGGGTGGTGTCCTGCATGTCCTCGTAGCTGTCGGGCGACAGGTAGCCCGAGTGCGGGTCCAGGCTGGTCAGCATGCCGTCCAGCGCCGCCTCGATCAGCTTCTTGTCGTCGACCTCGGTGACGTACTGGTCCTCGACCGTGCCCAGCACGTCGCCGAACAGCTCGAGCAGCTTGTAGGTCTTGGTCTTGGGCGCGTTGTTCGCCTGGGCGATGGGGCTGATGTAGGCCATGGTCCCCGCGCCGAGGACGAAGGCGGAAACGCCGATGAGCAGATACTTGCGCATTAAGGCCCAGAAGGCTCCCTGGCGACGCGCGGCGTCGCAAACCAATTATAGCCCCGTCCAACCCGAACTTGTGATTGTCCGAAGACAGTCACATTACCGAAAAAGCCGCTTATCGCGACTCTTGTTTGAGCCAGCGTTCCGGATCGGCCGGTTCGCCGTTCTCACGCACTTCCATATAGAGTTCCGGATCAGAGGATACATGGTCCGGCATCTTTCCGATCGGGGCGCCGGCCGCGACAGATTGTCCGGGCGCGGCGGTGATCTGGTCGAGGCCGGCCAGCACGATGTGATAGGCGCCCTGCGCCCTTAGAATGATCACCGCGCCCCATCCGTTCAGCGCGCCGGCGTATTCCACGGTTCCGGCGACGGGCGAGGTCACCGACAGGCCCTTGTCGGTCCGCAGCGTCAGGCCGGGCGCCTTGCCGCCGGCGGGCATCTCCTGGCCAAAGCGCCGGACGATGGCCCCGGCGACCGGCGCGCGCAGCGCCAGCGGTCCCGTCGCCGCCGATCGGCCCAGGCCGTCGCTGAGCGCCCCGAGGGTGCGGAGCTCGCTCTCCTGGGCCAGGGCTTCCTGGGCGTAGGCGCGCTCCAGCTGGGTCTTTTCGATGATCAGCCGCTCGATCTCGCCCTTGCGGTCGGCGACCACGCTTTCGGCGGTGAACAGCTCGGCCGAGGCGGCGGCCGCCTCGCGGCGCAAGGTCCCGACGGCCGTGGCCTGGCGAGCGTAGGCCTCGGCACGATGCTGCAGCTCGGGCGTCATGGCGCGGATCAGGATGGCCGCGCGGACGGCGTCGCGGGCGTTGGCTGGCGAGACCAGCAGGGCCGGCGGCGGATCGCGGCGGAACAGCTGCAGCGCCGACAACAGCCGCGCCAGTCGCTGCCGATTGAGGCCGAGGTCCGCGAGGATGGCGCGCTCGCGGGCGTTCAGAGCTTCCAGCCGGGCGCGCTTGGCGTCGACATCGGCGCCGGCGGTGACGCGCGCGTGGTCCAGCCGGTCGAGCTCGGCCCGCAGGTCCTCGATCTCGCGGCGGGTGTCGGCGGCCTCCTGGCGGTCCTTGGCGCGCTGCTCCATGGCGGCGCGGTCGACGCTCTGCCAGGCGATCCCGGCCGTGGGGACGGCGAGCGCCAGGGCGGCGAGGGTCAGGACAAGACGCGAAGGACGGCGAAGCATCTTGGCCTTGATAGACCCGAGCCTGTTCATGCGAACAGGCTCTTCTTCTGAAAAGTTGAGCATGACAGGCGCCGAAACCGGCTTCCACTTTCGGCTGTCATGCTCAATCGCGATGATAGGGCGAGCCCGAGAGGATGGTCGCGGCGCGATAGATCTGCTCGGCCAGCATGGCGCGGGCCAAGGCGTGCGGCCAGGTCTGCGGGCCGAAGGCCATGGTCTCGTTGGCGGTCGACAGGATCGAGGGATCCAGGCCATCGGCCCCACCGATCAGGAACACCACCCGCCGCGTTCCGTCGTCGCGCAGCCTGGCCAGGTGGTCGGCGAAGTCGCGACTCTTGCGGACCTTGCCGTGTTCGTCGCAGGCGATGACGTGGGCGCCTTCCAGGTGCGGGCGCAGCACCTCGGCCTCGGCGGCCTTGCCGGGCTTGCGGGCCTCGACCTCGACGATCTCGACCGGGCCCAGCGCCAGGGCGCGGCCGGAGGCGGTGGCGCGGGACGCATAGTCCAGGGCCAGCTGCGCCTCGACCATGCGGCCGAGCTTTCCGACGGTGAGGATGGTGATTTTCATGAAGGCAAGCGTGGCAGCCGAAAGTGGAAGCCGATTTCGGCGCCCGCCACGCGCCAAGCAAAGAGGAGGCTCAAGGCCGCCGTCCCTCAGCGAGACAGCGGCCGAGCGAGATCAGTTCGCCGCGGTGCGGTGCGGGGCGTCGACCGCCCAGATCTTCTCGATGTTGTAGAAGGCGCGCACTTCGGGGCGGAACAGGTGGATGACGACGTCGCCTGCGTCGATCAGCACCCAGTCGCAATGCGGCAGGCCTTCGACCCGCGCCTTGCCGAAGCCATTTTCCTTCAGCGCCCGCAGGATGTGGTCGGCCAGAGCGCCGACGTGACGGTGCGAACGGCCCGACGCCACGATCAGGCTGTCGGCGACCGAGCTCTTGTCCGTCAGGTCGATGTGGACGATGTCCTGGGCCTTGTCGTCGTCCAGGCGGGACAGGATCAGGCGCTCCAGCGCCTTCACGTCGAGAACCGGACTCAGGCCCGGGGATTCAGTCGAGGACTCGGCGCCGGCCAAGCCTTCGTGCGCACCATGCGCGGGGTCGCTACGCAGCGTATTGCTCCTTATGGGGTCGCTGTGGATCGTCTCCATAGCACGGAATTGGGCGAAAAGTGAGGGGTCGCGTTCATTGACGTCGATTTGCGCTTCCGCGCCGCGCTGAAGCTAGCGGCCCAGCTTGCCCGTTTGGCGCGCCCGAAGCGCCGTCGAGGAGGCGAAATTCAGCGGGCCCGTCAGGTAGACCCAGGCTGGCGCGGTGGCGTCGGGCAGGCGCGAGGCGGCGCTCGCCGGCCAGCGGGCGAAGGCGAAGCGGCGGGCCGCCGGAGCCGTGCGGGCCTTGAGCGCGATCCAGGGGCGCGAGATCACCGCCACCGGAACCTCGCGCATGATCTGGGTCCAGCCACGCCAGCGGTGGAAGCCCGCCAGGCTGTCGGCGCCCATCACCCACACGAACTTCACGCCCGGGAAGCGGGCCTTCAGCACGCGCAGGGTGTCGATCGTATATTGCGAGCCCAGCCGCGTCTCGGCGTCCGAGACGATCATGCCCGAGCCGCGCGCCCAGCGGCGGGCCTGCGCCATCCGCTCGGCGACGGGCTTGGTCTCGTGCGAGGACTTCAAGGGGTTCTGCGGCGACACCAGCCAGATGACGCGGTCCAGCTCCAGACGGCGCATGGCCGTCTCGGCCACGTGGGCGTGGCCCTCGTGCGCCGGGTTGAAGCTGCCGCCGAACAGACCGACGCGCATGCCCGGCTCCAGGTGGAAGCCCAGGCGCTGCGCTGCGGGCCGGCCGGCGTCAGGGACGAGTCTGGCCGGTCCCGCGAACCACATATTTGAACGTCGTCAGTTGCTCGGCCCCAACCGGGCCGCGGGCGTGTAGCTTGTCTGTGGCGATGCCGATCTCGGCCCCGAAGCCGAACTCGCCGCCGTCGGCGAACTGGGTCGAGGCGTTGACCAGCACGATGGCGCTGTCGACCGCCGCGACGAAGGCCTCGGCGGCGGACTCGTCCTCGGTGACGATCGCGTCGGTGTGGCCCGAGCCGTAAGCGGCGATGTGAGCGGCCGCGCCCTCGACGCCGTCGACCACGGCCACGGCCAGGATCGCGGCCAGGTATTCGGTGGTCCAGTCCTCGGCGGTCGCGGCCTTCATGGCCGGGACGATCGCGCGGGCGGCGGCGTCGCCGCGCAGCTCGCAGCCGGCCGCCATCAGCGCCTCGGCGATCGGCGGCAGCAACTTTTCGGCCGCGGCCTTGTCGATGAGCAGGGTCTCGGCCGCGCCGCAGACCGACACCCGGCGCAGCTTGGCGTTGACGACAATGTCGACCGCCTTCTTCACGTCGGCGGCGGCGTGGACGAAGACGTGATTGAGACCCTCAAGATGGCCCAGCACCGGGGCGCAGGCCTCGGCCTGGACGCGGGCGACCAGGCTCT